>NZ_LSKH01000245.1:0-8273 GCF_001557395.1 Sphingomonas sp. CCH5-D11
GGGCAGGCGCGGATCGCTCCATCCGCCCCGGTCAGCCGACGCGCCCCCATACCGGGCCATAAGGCGTGCCGCAGAAGCAGGACACGCCGATCGGCGCATAGCTCGGCAGCCAGCACCAGAATTGCGGCGTGAAGCAGCGATTGCCCATCGGCTGCGCACTGGAATCGGCGCCAACGGTGAGCGCGGCGACGGTGGCCGCCGCGATCAATCCAGGGCGGATCTTCCTCATTTCTTGTCTCCGGATTGCGGCGCCCGCGCCGAGCTTGGAACGCCGCCGATGAAGGGGGAGAAGGCCGTTCCGGTGGGCGGCGCCGCTTGCTGCGGCAGAACAGCGGCCGCCCGCGCATTGCGTGCAAGTTCCTGCAGATAGGCACGTTTCTGCCGCTCATAGCAGGGCAGTTCGACGGCGCTCCCGCCGGAGGCGCCGGCACAATATCGGCGCGCCATCGCCTCGGCCGAATCAAGCTGGATCTTGTACAGAGCGGAGGTGTTGGCCGCCGCCGTCTCCCGCGCCTTCGACAGTTCGGCCTGCGCTTCGGACTTCTCCTTTTCCGCCCAGGACCTCATGTTGACCGCCACCAGGATCGCCAGCGCGATCGTCAGCGCCACGATGCCGATCGCGAACATGCTCACCAGCCGCTGGTTGCGTCGGAGCCGGGCGACCAGATCCTTCTCGCGTCGCAGGTTACGGTCACTGGCGGCCATCAGATCCGCGACGCTGGCCCAGTCTCTGGTGGAGCCGGCGCCCAGCACGCCCTGCGGCGAGTGCCGCGCGATCCACCCCGGCCGCTTCTCGATATCGCGATACCAGGGCAGCCGCTGCTCGGTGGCGGCGGCGCCGAGCACGATGGTGTCATCCTGCGCGTGGCTTTGCGCCTGGGTGGCGAGCGAGCGCCAGATCATGCCGTCCTGAAATTCACGATAGACCAGGCCGCGCGCACGCCCTTTCCGGTCGAACTGGCTGTCGGCGACCCGCTCCCATTGCCGCAGCAGCGCCTCATGGCTGACGCTGACGATCGCATCCTCGTCCAGCGGATCGGGCGGGAACGGCATGATGAGGCTGGCGGCGCGCGCGCGGAACGCGTCGAGGATTGGGCAGATCGTCGCCTTGTAAGCGCCCGTTTCCGCCATCAACTGTCGCAGGCTGACCGATCGGCGGATGATCCGCCCGTCGGAATCGAGATCGCTGAGCGAGCGAAAGATCCAGTCCGCCGCCTCGGCGCGGGAAGGATCGTCGCCCACCGCCGCCGCCAGCGTTTCATCCGCGTGGCGGGAGAGGGCGTGCTCCGCGCCGCCCACCGCCGCCAATGCCGCCTCGCCGACCTCGCCGTCCTCGCTCGCATGCCAGGCGCGCATCAGGGCGTGCTGCAGGATCGGCAGGCCGTCGATTTCCCGCGAGATGACGGGCATGAGGAGGTCGGCCACGCCATTTGTCACCGAGCCGCCTGCGCGCCGCGCCGGCTCGTGGATGGCGCGGATCAGCCCCACGGTGGAAATCCGGGGCAGCAGATATTGGCAGCGGTTCACCGCCTCGGCGAACCCGTCCCATATCGCGCAATGGCCCAGATAATCCGACCGCATCGTCACGATCACCGACAGGCTGCGCTTGCCAAGCGCGGTACCCTCGGGCGCCGGCTCGCCCAGTGAAATGAGAAAGTCGATGACCCGGCGCACCTCGGCCGCGGAACCGGTGCGATTGACAGCGAAGATCTCCTCGAACTGATCAAAGACGATGCACAAGGTGGCGTCGGCCTCGGCGGCGATGGTGCCGATGTCCTCCGCCCAGTCCGGACTGACGGCGAGCAGGGTGGGCCAGGGCATGTCGCCATCGCCGAGGTCAGCCGAATCCGCCGCTTCCTCGTCCGGCTCGCGCGGGAATTCCACCTCCAGCTTGCGCGCGAGCGCCTGAAGCGGCCCGCCGGGATCGCCAGGGCGGACGATGATGATCCGCGCGTCCATCGAATTGGCCATGGCGTCGAGCCGGAACACCGGGATCACGCCGGCGCGCACGACCGAGGATTTGCCACAGCCGGAGGCGCCATGGACCACGACGAGCTGGCGCTCCTCCATCAGCCCGGTGATGGCCGCAATCTCGCTCTCGCGCCCGAAGAAGACGCGCGACTCCCGCTCGCTGAACGGGCGCAGCCCCGGATAGGGACAGGCCGGCGCGATCGCCTCGCGCGTCTCCGCCTGCGGCGCATCGATCGCGAGAAGGTTCATGCTTCGCGCAGCGCCCCTCTCAGCACCGGCAGCCAATCGCCTTTCAGCGGCACGCGCGGCAGGTGGAAGGCGTCGCTTTCCGGCGGCGGATCATCGAACAGGTCGAGCAGCGCCCAGGGGATCGTCTGTTCCTTGTCGCGATACAGCTTGCGCCGGGACAGATAGGCCGCCTTGATGCGACGCCCGATATCGTCGTCAACGCGGCTGCGCAGGAGAAGCAGCGCCTCGCACCCGTCATATTCCTCGCCGTTCACCACCGCCGTGGCGGGCACGGGCGCGCGCTGCGGCCAGATGATGCTGGGCACCGCCCGCAACTGCGCGCTGCACCACATCCATTGTTCGAGATCGGCCTGTTCCGCCTCAAGGAAGATCACCGGCTCGACGGGCAGCTTCTGCGAGCGAACATAGGCCTCGCGCGCGCTGATCTTCTTCTGCATCGCGGTGATCTTGTCGGCGATCTCCACGACGACCCGGTTGATCGGGGTGACAAGATCGGCGAGCGATCCGCTGAGGATGAAGCCGGCCATGTTGATCGGCTGGCCGCGCTCGTCGCAGAAATCGATGAACAACCGGGGCTTGGCGTCCGTGCCCTGCAGCGCGGCCGGCCACAGGCCGTCGCTGACCTCCTGCATTCGCAGGATACAGACGTGATCGGCGAAATTCGCCTCCGTCAGCCCTTCGCAGAACCAGTTCAGCTCCTTTTGGCAATAGTCGGACGCATAATGATCGCTGACCATGGCGACGAGGATGCCGGATCGCTGCACCGCGGACTTGAGCTCCCGGTCGAGATCCTGCCCGCCCCGCAGCACGTCGCGATCCAGAAAGGCGTTCAGCCGCACATCGCCGCGATTGAACCGCTGGCTTAGTAGCGCTTTGATTGTGTCCGCGATCTTGCGCGACCATTCGCGCATGTGCTGGTCGCCGATGTCGCCCGCCCAGGCGTAGCTGAAGAAGACATCATAGTCGTAGGTGTCACCCAGTGCTGACATCGTCTCCCCCAGATCCTTTGCCTGTCGATCGGCGTTACGCGCGCTCCGCCTTTGTCATTCGCTGTCCAGACAGCCCAATGCCGCGACGTAGGAGCCGCCCTGCTGCTCCCCCGCTTCCCGGCATCGGGCCTTTTTCTTCTTGGAAGCCGCCGGCCAGCGCGCGGCGAGATCCGCCTTCGCCTGCGTTTCCAGCAGCACGCACCCTTGCTTATCGGCGATGGCGGCGCAGGATCTCGCCAGATCGTAGCCGGGGAAGCTCACCTCCGGTGCCGCAAGCGCCGGTGCGGGGGCGAGCAACAGCAGTGCCGCACCACAGGGTAGCGCCCGGCAAACGGCCCTGATCCTTTTCGAACCGGCGAAGCCTGCAACAACCACGTCCAACGCCGCCTCCTGCAACGGCAGAATAGCGCAATTAAGCGTGCGATAGAATAGGCGCGACTACTTGGGGGTCGAAGTATTCGCCTGTTTCGCGAGAAATCACGGCGGTATGCTGCACTTGGACAGGTGGTTACGGCATAGACCGATAGCTCAGCAGGACTGAGCCTCGAGTCGCACGGAGTGTCGCTCCATTATTGCGTAATCCTTCTTGATTACGCCCGAGGCGGTGACGATTGATCCGGTTCGGAGGGAAGGAAGCGCGAGCGTGGCCGTCGCGCTCCTCTCAACACGTTGGCGGCCCGCACCTGCCGCGCCGGTTCGAGCCGCGCGGCGTATCGGTAGCGGCGAGGTTCAGCCGCCGGCCGGCTCCGCATAGCTGCCCTCCAGCTCACCCGTGGCCAGAACATGGCCGGCAGCGGCCGCCAGCAACTGGTCGCGCGTGGCGCCGAGCGGAAGATCGAGCTTGCGGTCGAGCGCCAGCAGCTGGAAGCGATAGCGATGCGGCTTGTCGCCCTTGGGCGGGCGTGGGCCGTACCAGCCCAGGGTGCCACGGGTGGTCGCGCCCTGCATGATGCCGTCGAGCGCGCCGCCGGTCAGCCGATCACGCTCGTTCAGGCCCGCCGGCAAGGCCGTGGTCGTCGCCGGGATGTTCCACGCCACCCAATGCACCACCGGCTTGGCGGAACCGTCCGGATCCTCCATCACGATGGCATAGGATTGGACGCCGGGCACCGCCGTCCATGCCAGCGCCGGCGAGATGCCGAGGCCATATTCGCTATGCTCGCGCGGGATGGCGGCGCCGGCGCGGAATGCGGTTGAGGTGACGGCCAGCCGTTGAGTGCCCGCCGCGCGGGTTTCCGGCCGTTGCAGCGCCAGCGGCACGTTGCGACCGAGCGCCGCCTGCTGCTGCATCGGCCCGGCGGGGGGCGCGAGCGGCGCGGCCGACCCGGACGCGCCGTCATAGGTGACGCGGTACAGCACGCCGTTCGCATCGTCCGAAAACAGGAGCGAGCCGTCACGCAGCACGGCGACGCCCGCCAGACGCCCGTAATGGCCGGTGCCGTCGCGGCTCATGAAACCGCTGACGAACGGTTCCACCGCCTGCGCCTGCCCCTGCTGATCGAAGCGGATGCGGACGATCTCATATCCCGAGGCGGGCTTGCGGTTCCAGCTGCCGCGCAGCGCCACAAAGGCGTCGCCGGCCGCATCCGGTCCGAAGCCGCCGCCGGGGTGGAAGGCCCATTGCATGCCGGCCGAATGGGCGACGTGCATCAGCGCCGGGTTGGTGGAAGCGGCGGCCCATTGCGCACCGGTGATCCCGCCGGGCGGCTCGTCCTGCGGATTGCGCTGGCCGTTCTCGAACACATAGGGCCAGCCGTAGCGGCGGCCGCGCTCGATCTTGTTGACCTCCTCGCGCTGCAGGTCGTTGCCGAGCCAGTCGATCCCCTGATCCCAGCCCCAAAGCTCGCCCGTGACGGGGTGCCAGCCGAAGCCGATGGTGTTGCGCAGGCCCGAGGCCCAGATCTCGCGGGACTTGCCGTCGAGGCTGGCCCGCAGCAGCGTCGCATTCTCCTGGCTCGATTCGTCGCACGCGTTGCAGGTCGATCCGGCGCTGATGTAGAGCATCCGATCAGGCCCGACCGCGAGCGTGCGGTTCAGATGCTGGCCGGCATCGGGCAGATCGTCGATCAGCGTCTCCACCGTACCAATGCCGCCATCGGGCCGCAGGGGTGCGCGGAACACTTCGCGGGCGGTCATGAAGTAAAGCATGCCCTCGAAGATGGTCAGGCCGTGCAGCCCGGGACGGTTCACGATCACGGTCGGCGGCCCGTCCGCCCGCCCGTCGCGGTTGGCATCGACAAGACGGATGATGTCCGCCTCCGACCGGCGGCTAACATACACTGATCCGTCCGGCGCGACGGCGAGCATCCGGCTGTTGCCGAGATCCTGCGCCCAGACGCTGACCTTGTATCCGCGCGGCGCCTTCAGCCGGCCGGCGAAGTCAGGGCCGGGCTTCAGCGGGGTCAGTTCGTAGAAATGCGCGTCGACCGGGCGCTTGTCGGCATCCTCCGGGCTGCTCTGGGCGATCGCCGATGTGCTGGCGAGCAACAACGCGGCGGCAAGCGAGAAAGATTTCATGATGTTCTGACCCCTGGGTGACTGCCGTTGAACTCTCGGCGGCACCGGATGCTCCCGCGATTTCTGCGCGTTACGTGGCCAGTGCTGTCAGGTCGTCATCGAACGCTTCGTTCGCCGCACTTCAAGCGGCTCGCCGGCCCCGGCGAAAGGGCGCTGCGGCGCAGTCGCCGGTCTGCGGAACCGAGCGGTTGTTCCACCTGTAGACCTGGAAGGGCGCGTCGGCGGGGAGGTTCACGCGCGTCGCATGCCGCTGAATGGCGTCGGCCGTGCTGGGAATGACCGAGAATTCGCGCCAGCGCCCCTCGGGAACGATGATGGCGCCGCTGCGGGTGCATTTGATGTAAAGCTCTATCGAGCGCGGCTGGCTTGCCATCAACACGCCGGTGCGCGTGTCCCGGGCGAACTCCTGTTGCGTCAGATCCCACTGAACCGTGCGGTTCAGCATGAGATCGAGCCTGCCGAGGAAGTAGAGCGTTCGCATGTCATCAACGCCGACCAGCTTCTCGGTTCCCGACACGGCCTGGCGAAGCATCGGTGTCCAGGGCGCCCAGTCGAAGTTCCGGCTTTTCCTCATCTCTTCGCCGGAGACGACGTCGCCGGTCTGCGCGAACGTCTTCAGCCGGGCGGCATTGCTGCGGAAATTGTATGCGCTGCCCACGAGCAGCACGGCCATCGCAAGCAGCAGCGCGGAGGCGCTCCAGCCGGGAAGGTTGCGGCGCGAGGCATGCTGCGTGGCGGCCTCAAGCGCCCAGGCGGCCGCGATCGCCCAGATGGCGAGGAAGAAGGGGATGGCGTAGAAGATGTAGCGCGGTGCCTTTTGCGGTGCGATCGAGGCGATCAGGACCGGCACGACGAACATCATCGCGAGGAACAGCGCCATGCGCCGGTCGGAGCGCCATGCGGCGACGAGCGCGACCGGGAAGAGATAGGTCAAAAGCCCGTAGGAGCGCAGGGACTGGAAATAGAACAGATAGTCGGACTGCGACCCCTGCGACCAGAGCGCGGCGTTCCAGAACCGGTCGTACAGCGATGTTGCGACGTGCCCGAGCGGCGACATGACCAGGATGGCGAGGGCGATGCACGCGAGCACGATTAGGGTGAGGGCGAGCTTTCTGCCGAACAGGGCGCGCGCGCGACCGTGCGAGACTATCGCGAAGTCCAGAACGGCCCATAGCGCGAGCGCGACGATGGAGATCAGCGTCAGTATCTGAAGATCGAGCGCCAGTGCGAGGGCGCCCGCGATGCCCGCCGCGAGCAGGGCCTTGCGAAAGGGAGGTCGGGGCTGGGTGATCAGGGCATAGGTGCCGATCGAAGCCAGCCAGACCATCAGGGCATGGAGCGTGTAGAACCGGGCGAATCCGGCGAGTTGCAGGCCGAAGGTGTCGACCGCCATCAAACCGGCGGCGACCAGAGCGGCGGGCCGGCTCCATCGCTGCAACCACAGCGCCACTGAAGCGACCAGCAGAATACCGGAAATCATCGCCGGAAGCCGCAGTGCGAGCAGTCCGTCGCCAAATGCCAGCATGGATAGTCCGGTGAGCGCAGTATAAGGCGCCGCACGAACATAGTGACCGGCGCCGATCGCTAAGGTCCCATCCTGTGCAAAGGACAGTCCGGCAAAGTAATGGTAGAACTCGTCGTGCAGAATGACGCGGCTCAGCCCCATCGGCACGCGAATGACGAACGCTATAATCAGTATCGCGATCAAGGCCGCGTAATAGGGCGTTTGCGTATGACCACGGGATAGCACGATGCTTTGCGAAAACTGCGCGCCGGATATCGGGCGATCTTCAGGTCCGGTGAAACCGTCTAGAACGATGTGTCGCACGGCTCACCCTGCAATCTAGCGCCAAGTCGACGTTTCATCCCTTGAAGCAAACATGCCTGTCAATAATCGCAACGCAGTAGTCGGCATGAGGAGATGGAGAGTTTGATCGCAGGGCCATACTTTTGGGGTACGATCTGAATCAAGGAACAGCGCATTGTGGCGGAGAATACCTAACATAATCATTCGGCCCTAAGCGCTTCGTCGGCTTACTCAGCGATTCTTCCGCAGCAAGACCGGATGTGCTGATGCGCCCCGAGGGACGTGAAATCAGAAGACGAGCAATTCCGGCGGTGAGCTGTCTCGCCGTCGATGCGCACGTCCATCTCTACGATGGCGAGGCCTCGCTGCAGGTCGCGGCCCGCAATGTCGCGCGCTTCTGTCCCGAGGCGCAGGCCGGTGTGCTCCTGATCGCCGAGCGCGCGGGCGAGACGCTCTTCGCCTCCCTGCGCGATCATCCGCCCGCCGGCCTTTACGCGACCGGCGAACCAGTCACCCTGTTCTACGATGCCGGCCCGCTGCCGCTGCTGATCGTGGCGGGGAGGCAGGTCGTGACCGCCGAGGCTATCGAGGTGCTGCTGCTCGGCACGCTGGACGCCGCAGGTGACGGCCGGGGAATCGAAGAAACGCTGCGGGAACGCGCCCCCGGCGCGCTGGCGGTTCTGCCCTGGGGTTTCGGCAAGTGGATCGGGCGGCGCGGTGCCCTGGTGGCGGCGGTGCTC
>NZ_LSKH01000246.1:0-3171 GCF_001557395.1 Sphingomonas sp. CCH5-D11
ACCCCAACCCCTCCCCTGAAGGGGAGGAGCTTTCGTCGTCATGATTATTCTTGGCCTTGATCCGGGACTTGGCACGACCGGCTGGGGGGTGATCGCGGCGGAGGGCAACCGGCTGCGGCATGTCGCCAACGGTCAGATCAAGACTGATACGACCGCACCGCTGCCGCGGCGGCTGGCCAATCTTTACAGCGCATTGATCGACGTAATCCGTGCCGAGCGGCCGGACAGCGCGGCGGTGGAAGAGGTGTTGGGCAACACCAATGCGCAATCGACGCTGAAGCTGGGGCAGGCGCGCGGCGTCGTGCTGCTCGCGGGTGCCGGTGCCGGGCTGACCATCGGCGAATATCATCCCTCCACGGTGAAAAAGGCGGTGGTCGGCACTGGCGGCGCGGAAAAGCGGCAGATCCAGGCGATGATCGGCGTGCTGCTGCCGGGCGCCAAGGTGGCCGGGCCGGACGCTGCGGACGCGCTGGCGGTGGCGATCTGCCATGCGCATCATCAGGCGAGCGCAGCCGGCATGATGCGGCGCGCGCAATTATAGACACGCACAACTGGCGGGCGGGGTGATGTCGTCCGCGGAAGCCTTATCTCGGGGGCATCATCAGGGATGATCTTCACTCCGGGGCGACCTGTTGCCTGCGGATCCAAGTCCGGGGTGACGAAGGGGGAAGGGACCTGCTAACGCCGCTCGCATGACGGGGGCCCGACGATGATCGCCTATCTCAAGGGCGTGCTTGCCAGCACCACCGCGGACCATGCGGTGATCGAGGTGAGCGGTGTCGGCTATCTCGTCGGCGCGTCCTCTCGCACGCTGACGGCGCTGGGGCCGGTGGGCGAAGCGGTAATGGTGCACACCGAGATGCTGGTGGGCGAGGATTTCCAGCGACTTGTGGGCTTTGCCAGCGCGGACGAGCGCGACTGGTTCCGACTGCTCACCGGCGTGCAGGGCGTTGGTGCGCGGGTGGCGCTGGCGATACTGTCCGCGCTGGAGCCGGCCGAACTGAACCGGGCGGTCGCCGCGCAGGACAAGGCGATGGTGGCGCGCGCCAATGGCGTCGGGCCCAAGCTCGCCGAGCGGATCGTGCGCGAACTGAAGGACAAGGCGGGCGGGATCATCCTGGGGCCGGCCGCAGCGGCGCAGGTTGCACCGGTAGGGGCGGGCGCGGACGCGGTCTCGGCGCTGCTCAATCTGGGCTTCCGCCCGGCTGAAGCGAGCGCGGCGGTGGCGGCTGCGGAAGAGGAGCTTGGGCCTGGCGCGACGCTGGACGCACTGGTCCGGCTGGCCTTGCGAAAAGCGGCAAAATGATGCGCCGCGCGACTTCCCGATGCGGGCAGATCGCGCTCACATGTCCGGGCGAACCGGCGCGGATGTTCGTTTGCCGCCGTCCTGATTGCCGGTGCCGCGGCGGCGCGCCGTTCATGGCGCGAGCGGGTGCCTGTGTCGCGACCACCGGCGAGGAGATCGAGCAACATGGCTGAGCGCGCGACGAGCGGGCGAACGACGGCGGTCTACAGCCTGAAAGGCGGCGTGGGAAAGACGACGCTGGCGGTGAACCTGGCCTGGGCGTCCGCAACCTTGTCCGCGCGGCGCACCCTGCTGTGGGATCTCGACGGGCAGGCGGCGTCGACCTGGATCCTAGGTCACGATCCGCATGGGCGCGAGGCGGGAGCGGCGATCCGGCGTGAGGTGAACCCACGTCGCCTGGTGCGCAGCACCGCGATCGAGCGGCTGGACCTGCTGCCCGCGGATGCCTCGCTGCGCGAACTGGATGTCGCCTTTCGCGTGCTGGACAAGAAGAACCGGCTGGCGAGGCTGGTCGAGGAACTGGCGGGCGAATACGACCGTATCGTGATCGACTGCCCGCCCGGCCTGACCGACACGTCCGACCAGATCATGCGGGCGGCGGATCTGGTCGCGGTGCCGGTGATCCCGTCTGCCTTGTCCCGCCGCGCGCTGGACGAGATCGCAGCGCATGTCGGACGCAAAAAGGGGCCGAAGGTGACGCTGGCGCCCGTCTTCTCGATGGTCGACCGTCGCCGCGCGGTGCATCGCGAGGCGCTGGACCAGCATCCCGACTGGCCGGTGATCCCGATGGCGAGCGCCTTTGAAGCGATGGCCGAGCGCCGCGCGCCGCTGGGCGCCTTCACCTCGCGCCAGGCGCCGGGCGTCGAGGCGGTGGCCGCCTTGTGGCAGCGGATCGAGGCGGCGCTGGCCGGCATGAAGAAGAGCGGCGGCGATTGAGCGGGCAGGGTCAAAGGCATAGGCGGCGAGCCCGTGCGGAGCTAATGGCACATCAGCCATGACCGATACCGACCGCCTGATCACCCCGGCCCGCCGCGCCGAAGATGCCGATGCTGCGCTGCGCCCCAAGCGGCTGGACGAATTCGTCGGCCAGGCGGCGGCACGCGACAATCTGCGCGTGTTCATTGAAGCCGCGCGCACGCGCGGCGACGCGCTGGATCATGTGCTGTTCTTCGGTCCGCCGGGGCTTGGCAAGACCACGCTGGCGCAGATCGTGGCGCGCGAGATGGGCGTCGGCTTTCGCGCCACATCGGGGCCGGTGATCGCCAAATCGGGCGATCTGGCGGCGCTGCTCACCAATCTCGAGGACGGCGACGTGCTGTTCATCGACGAGATCCATCGGTTGCAGCCAGCGGTGGAGGAGGTGCTGTACCCGGCGATGGAGGACCGCGCGCTTGATCTGATGATCGGCGAGGGGCCGTCCGCGCGTAGCGTGCGGATCGATCTGCCCCGCTTCACGCTGGTTGGCGCGACGACGCGGCAGGGGCTGCTGACGACGCCGCTGCGCGACCGGTTCGGCATTCCGATCCGGCTGCAATTCTACACCGTCGAGGAACTGACCAGCGTGGTTACGCGTGCGGCGTCGCTGCTCGACCTGCATATCGCGCCGGACGGGGCGGCGGAGATCGCGCGCCGGTCGCGTGGCACGCCGCGTATCGCCGGGCGCCTGCTGCGGCGCGTGCGGGATTTCGCCAATGTCGCCGGCGTGGTGGAGGTGGACGCGGGCGCGGCCGACCGCGCGCTCAACCGGCTGGAGGTGGACAATCTGGGCCTGGACGCGATGGACCGCCGCTACCTGACGATGATCGCGGACATCTACCGCGGCGGGCCGGTGGGCGTGGAGACGCTGGCGGCGGGCCTATCCGAGC
>NZ_LSKH01000247.1:0-3799 GCF_001557395.1 Sphingomonas sp. CCH5-D11
CCTGATGCCGCCGCCGCCGCCCGCCGTGCCCGGCGCCTATGATTTCGCCCGCGTCGCCTGGTTCGAGGGCATCGGCGCCACCGGCCGCGCGCTCGGGCCGGTGACGGTGATGTCAGGGGGTAACTCTCAAACGCCGGTGCGTACCCGTTTGTCCCAGCACATCCAGGCTCGCCTGACCGGAAGCGCCGGAGGTATTGCCGCCGCACTCGCCACGGGGGACACCGGCGGCATCGCTGAACCGGATCAGGAGGCGATGCGGGCATCGGGTCTGGCGCACCTCCTGTCGGTCAGCGGGCTTCACATCACGGCGGCGGTCGGGCTGACCATGCTGCTGGTCAGCCGCCTTCTGGCGCTCAACATGCGGCTTGCGCTGACCGGCCGGGTGCCGCTGATCGCTGCCACCGCCGGCGCAGCAGCGGCGCTCGGCTACACCTGGCTGACCGGCGGCGAAGTACCCACCGTTCGAAGCTGCATTGCGGCCCTCCTGGTGCTAGCCGCCATGGCGCTGGGGCGAGAGGCGCTGACGTTGCGGCTGGTCGCTGCGGGCGCGATGGTGGTGCTGCTGCTGTGGCCGGAGGCGCTTGCCGGCCCGAGCTTTCAACTCTCCTTCGCCGCGGTCACCGCCATCATCGCACTGGCCGAGCATCCCCGCGTACGCGCCTGGTTCGCGCCACGTGAAGACGGCTGGCCCGGCCGACTGTTGCGCGGCGGCGGCTCGCTGCTGCTCACCGGGCTTGTGGTGGAGATCGCGCTCATGCCGATCGCTGTTTTTCACTTCCACAAGGCTGGCGTTTACGGTGCTCTGGCCAATATGGTCGCCATTCCGCTGACGACCTTCGTGATCATGCCGCTTGAGGCAACCGCCCTGTTGCTCGACGCGCTCCATCTGGGCGAGCCGCTCTGGTGGCTGGCCCGGCAAGCGCTGACGCTGCTGCTCTTCATTGCGCACTTCACCGCCCAGGCACCCGGCGCTACGACTGCACTCCCTGTGATGCCCGTCCCCGCCTTTGCCCTGATCGCGGCTGGCGGTCTGTGGCTGGCGCTGTGGCGAACCGACTGGCGTATTCTCGGCCTCCTTCCCATCGCATTCGGTGTGCTTTGGACCGGGATCACGCCGCCGCCCGATATATTGGTCACCGGAGACGGCAGGCACGTGGCGCTTCGACTGCCCGGCGGACGCATCGCGCTGTTACGCGACAGGGTGGGCGATTATGCGCGCGACATGCTGGCCGAGACCGGCGGCGCAGAGGAAGAGCCCGTCACCCTGTCGGATCAGGCCGATGCCGCATGCAGCCGGGACCTGTGCCGATCGGATCTGTTGCAGGGAGGGCGGCGATGGCGGATCCTGGCGACCAGAAGCAGCTATCTGGTGCCGATCGCTGACATGCTGGACGCCTGTCGATCGGCGGACATCGTCATCAGCGAGCGCTGGCTACCGCGTGGCTGCACACCTCGATGGTTGCGCCTTGACCGGGCAGTGCTGGCTCAAACAGGCGGCGTGGCGATCACGCTTGAGGCGGCGGATGTCCGTACCGTCCACCGGGCCGGCGATACTCACCCGTGGGTGCTGGCAGCGATCAATGCCGAGCGCCCGCGCTGATTGTCACCCGTTCGGTCTGACCCTCATCGCTGAGCACGCGCGCTGAGTTTCGACCGGTCCGACGTTCGTCTCCATACGCCATCCGGATCCCACCCGGATCAGGAGTAGCGGCGCAGTATCCCGGCGAGCTTGCCCTGCACCCGCACCTGGGCGGGCGCATAGCGCTGCGGATCATAGGAGCGGTTGGCCGGATCCAGCCGGATCATCGCCCCCTCGCGCCGGAAATACTTCAACGTCGCCTCGCTATCCTCAATCAGCGCCACGACGATTTCCCCGTCACGCGCCACGTCCTGCTTGCGGATCAGGGCGAAGTCACCGTCAAGAATGCCGGCCTCGACCATCGAGTCGCCGGCAACTTCCAAAGCGAAATGCTCGCCGGATCCCAGCAAGGCAGCGGGAACCGGCAATGTGCTCGCCCCCTCGATGGCCTCGATCGGAACACCGGCGGCGATCCGGCCATGCAGCGGCACCTCCACCACGTCGTTGGCGGGCTCCGGCACGATGCGCCGCGTGGAGGCAGGCGCCGGCGAGGGCTTCGCCTCCGACCGCTCCGGCATCTTCAGCACTTCCAGCGCGCGGGCCCGATTGGGCAGACGCTTCAGAAAGCCGCGTTCCTCCAGCGCCGAGATCAGGCGATGCACGCCGGACTTGGACTTGAGGTCCAGCGCCTCCTTCATTTCCTCGAACGAAGGGGACACGCCGGTCTCCGCCAGCCGGTCATTGATGAAACAGATCAGCTCGTGCTGTTTCCTGGTAAGCATCGCATCGCCTCCGCCGCGAACAGACGAGGAACCTTTAAGGAACGCTAAGGGTGGCGTCAAGCGATCATCAGGATTTCCGCCGATTCGCCGCGCTGTCGGGCCGGGTCATGGGGAGGGCGTATGATCAGGCAACCTGCGCGTGCCAGGGTCAGCAGCATCGAACTATCCTGAATGCTGGCCACGAATGCCTCTCCGCCGCGCAATTCGGCCCGCATGTAATCGGTCCGCGGGCCATTCGCGGCGATGTCCTCCCCAAGAACGGCCTGGGTCGTGACCGGGAAGGGCCTAGCCGCGCCGGCCAGATGGGCCACCAGCGGCTTGACGAAGAGGATGGTCGTCACGAACGCGGAAACAGGATTGCCGGGCAGGCCGAGCACCGCCATGTCGCCCAGCCGTCCAGCCATCAGCGGCTTGCCGGGGCGCAGCGCGATGCGCCAGAAATCGATCGTGGCGCCCGCCGCACGCAGGGCTGGCTGCACCAGGTCGTGATCGCCGACGGAGGCACCGCCGGTGGTGACCAGAAGGTCCGCCTGAACCTCGGTGAACGCATCGCGCAGAACCTCAAGCCGATCCGGCAGAATGCCAAGGTCGATGATCTCGACCGGCAGGTCAGCGAGCAGCGCGCGCAGCAGCAGCCGGTTCGATTCCGGCAGCACGTTTGGCGTGAACGGCGTGCCCGGCTCGACCAGTTCGTCTCCGGTCGCTGCGATTGCCACGCGGACGCGGCGCCGCACCGCCACGTCGCCCGCGCCTCCGGTCGCTGCCACCGCCAGCCGCGCCGGCGTCAACCGCTCGCCCGCCGCGACCAATGTGTCTCCTTCCGTAAAGTCGAGGCCCTCGCGCCGGACATTGCCCCTCCGGCGCAGCGGCCCTTCGCCGTCGAGGATCAGCCGCTCACCCTCGCGGCCGGCTTCTTCCTGTATCAGCACCGTGTCCGCGCCATCCGGCATCACAGCGCCGGTGAAGATCCGCACCGCTTCGCCCGACGCGACCGAACCGGTGAACGGCCGGCCGGCGGCACTTTCCCCGATAACGCGCCACGGCCCCGGTAGATCATCGAAGCGCAGCGCATAACCGTCCATCGCCGACAGATCATGCGCGGGCTGCGTTCGCCGGGCGGTGATCGGGGCTGCCGCCCAGCGGCCGAAGGCCTGCGTGATGGGTAGCGTCTCGGCCGAAACCGCCGGGCTGTCTGCAAGCAGGCGCGCCTGCGCTTCGGCGACGGGAAGCAAGTCACTCATGCGCGAACGAGTGGCAGATCGGCGGCGCAAGTAACAGCCTGATCGCCGCAATCATCATGAGGCGGCAAGAAGCTTCCCGGCGCCTGTCCGCTCAAGCGGCGAAGTCGCCGGATTTCCCGCCACGCTTTGCTAGCAGGCGCACGCCGCCAATGGTCATGCGCTTGTCGAGCGCCTTGGCCATGTCGTAGATCGTCAGC
>NZ_LSKH01000025.1:0-37088 GCF_001557395.1 Sphingomonas sp. CCH5-D11
TGCCTCGCCAATGCCCACGCCGATCCGCGCGGCGGCAAGCTGCCCGCCGGTTCGCGACAGGCCGGACAGGGCCGTCATGGTCGACCAGAGTGCAAGCCCGACGCTGATCAGCCGCACGCGGTGCCAGCTATCGGCAAGCCGCCCCAGCGGAATGCCGAACAGCGCGTAGAACACGCCAAACGCCGTGCCGTACAGAAAGCCCAGATCCTCGTCGCGGAGGTTCAGATCGCGTTTGATGTCCTCGGCCAGGATCGAAATCACCTGCCGGTCGATGAAGTTCAGGATGTACACCACGAAGAGGATCGAGAGCACGTACCAGGCATAGCCTGTGGCGCGATATTCACCGTCCGCGGTCGTGTTCATCCTGCTCCCCTCATTTGGTTCTTTGCCCGTGGCCTAACAGACGATCAGGCGAGGGGCCAGCGGGCGATTGGCTCGTAGCTCGCGCCGCTTCGTCCAAGGTGGCTTTCGTAGAGGACCAGGTGATTGAAGGTGAAGGTAGGGCTGGTCAGGCCAGCGTTGCGGGCGAGCCAGGCGTCCACCTCCGGGCCGACGTGCAGCCCGCGGGAAAGGCGCGCGACCGTGAGGTGGGGCAGATAGGCACGTCGTTCCGGCTCCAGCCCAACCCGTACCAGTGCCTGATCAACCTTGCGGTGAAGTGCGGCGAGCGGCTCGTGCGGGGCGATCCCGGCCCAAAGCGCGTCGCTGCGTCCGCGCTGGCCGAATTGCCCGACCCCCGACAGGGTCACGTCCAGCGCCGGGGCGTGGACCCCCGCCAGGGCGGCCGCAACATCCTCGGCAACCGGCCGATCCACGGCGCCGATGAAGCGCACGGTTACGTGCAGCTGATCGTCGTCCTGCCAGCGGGCGCCGGGCACATCGTCCATCACATCGGCAAGCGCATCGCGTATCTCGGGAGGCGGACGGAGCGCCACGAACAAGCGATGCATCGGCGAACCCATTCTATTGTGACGAACTGTTGCCCGGACGGCCCGAACTTGAACTTTGGGGTCACCCGCGCGATATTCGAAGACGTATCCGGCCATTTGCCGGACGAAGGAGCAAACTGACAATGGCTAACTGGTCCGACCCCCGTCCGACGGCGAATGCCTTCGGCGCGAGCGTACCGGGCACGCGTGGCACGGCATATGATGCGGGTCTCCGCAAATATATGCTGTCGGTGTATAACTACATGGCCTCCGGCGTGTTGCTTACCGGCATCGTCGCGCTGTTGTTCGCCAGTGGCGGGCGTGAAAGCCTGGCGGCGCAGATCTTCCTTGCGCCCGGCATCCTGAAATACATCGTCATGTTCTCGCCGCTGGCGTTCGTGATGGTGCTGAGCTTTGGCATTAACCGGCTGTCGACCGGCGCGGCACAGGCGATCTTCTGGGCATTTGCCGCCATCATGGGCGTGTCGATGTCGACGATCTTTCTCGTCTACACCGGTACCTCGATCGCCACGACGTTCTTCGCCACCTCCGTCGCGTTCCTGTCGCTGAGCCTTTACGGCTACACGACGAAGCGTAACCTGTCGGGCTTCGGCACGTTCCTGATCATGGGCGTCGTCGGCCTGATCGTGGCGTCGCTGCTGAACCTGTGGCTGCAGAGCCCGGCCCTGCAGATGGGCATCAGCGCGATCGGTGTGCTGCTGTTCGCCGGCCTCACGGCCTATGACACGCAGCGCATCAAGGAAATGTACGCCTATGTCGCGGGCACGGACATGATGGGCAAGGCCGTGATTATGGGCGCGCTGTCGCTCTATCTGGACTTCATCAACATGTTCCAGTTCCTGCTCTCGTTCCTCGGCAATCGCGAATAAGCGACCGAGAGGCTGAGACATGAGGCTCGGCGGGTTACCCCGCCGGGCCTTTTTCTTGCCCTGCGTGCCGGCCCCGCGTGTCGAGGCATACGGGTGGGTGGCAGGCTGGTGAGCGACAGCGGCCGGCACGGCTGATGCATGTTGCTGGAGTGAATGTGTCATGGTGGCCGGGCCAGTCCGGCGCAGGAACAAGCGATGCGCCTCTCGATCAACGTTCATCTGGATTATGCCTTCCCTGAGCCCGCCGACGTTCTGCTCCAGGTCGAGGCCGCGGCGCTGACTGACCAGCGGATCGAGGTGGAGTCCCTCCTGATCCGGTCGGATCATCCGATCCGCGCCGTGATGGGGGAGGAGGGCATCGGGCAGCGTTGCTGGGCCCGCGGCGAGCGCCGCCTGGTGGCCGATTACCACGCGATCATCGACGTCGATCGCCCCGCCGTCGACCTTGCCGCTTTTGGCCCCACGCCGGTCTCGTCTCTCCCGGCCGAGACGATCGGCTATCTCCTGCCCAGCCGCTATTGCGAGTCCGATCGGTTCGAACATTTCGTTCGGCGGCAGTTCGCCGGACTGTCGGGTGGGGAGCTTGCACTGGCGCTCGTCGACTGGGTGCAGAAATCACTGGAATATAGCGCTGCGGCGACGGAGCCGCGGGGCGGCGCCCTGGCGACCTTTGCCGAGCGGCGCGGCGTCTGCCGCGATTATGCTCATCTGCTGGTCGCGCTTGCCCGAGCGGCGGAGATCCCGGCGCGGTGCGTGGCCGTATATGCACCCGGCGTCGATCCGCCGGACTTTCACGCCGTTGCGGAGTTGTGGCTGGGCGGCGCTTGGCGGCTGGTCGATGCGACCGGCATGGCCACCTGCGCTGACATGGCTCGGGTCGCCGTTGGGCGAGACGCGACCGACATCGCCTTCATGACCATCTTCGGCACGGCGCAGTTGATCGCGCAAACGGTGGCCGTCCGTCGGTTGGCTGCGGACGGCTGAACAAGGAACAGGCGAGCTTCATTGCTCGTTGAGCAACCGTTTCAGTAGGAGAGAGCGTCATGCCGACCCAACAACCGCCGTCCCAGGATGCGGGCCGCGATGAATCAATTTCCAAGCGGCTCGACAAGCACCCCGAGAGCAAGGATGCGCAGCTCGATGCCGGGCTGGATGAATCGATGGACGCGTCCGATCCCCCGTCCACCACGCAGCCGGCGCGGGCCGACCCGGCACCGTCGTCAGGCTATGACGAGGAAGCAGAGCGCCAGCGGGATGCCTGATTGTTGCGTGGAAGACGCACGTAACATCATTCCGTAACAAACGTAATCCGTTCGTCGCATCTGATGTTGCGGCGCGGCATTGGTCATGATCGTATCGGGCGTCGGCCATGGGCGCCCGGGATCACGACAATCATCCTGGTGCATCACGGCCCGGCTTCGGCAATGCGGGCGGGGTAGTCACGATGAGTGCCAGGATGAAGCCAGCGGAAGGCGTGATGACGCTGGCAGAGATGAAGGAATTCGCGGGCTTCAACGCCTCGACGCAGCGCTACATCAGGCGCAGCCTCGATATCGGGCTGGACCGGGATGATGCCATGGCACGCTGGTCGCGCGACGTGGTGGAGGCGGCCAGCATTCGTGCGCAGGCGCGGCACTATATGCGACTGCCGGAAATCCGCGCGCTTGTTCCTGACGAGAGCGGCCTCGACGCTGTTGAGCGGTTTCTGGGGCCGCTCACCACCGTCAGCGCCTTCGATCTCGGGCAGGAGCGAATTTCCAGCTTTTCGGCCTACCGCTTCCTCTATGAACGACTGATCGGTGCGGCGGTTCGCCCGTGGCTTCCCGGCGCTTTCTGTGCGGCAGCCGCGCTCCCGCATCTTCACCCCGAGCTGCGGCGCAAGCTGCTGCAGTCGATCAGTGAGGCGGCGGCCACGGCTTCGGGCTGGTCCTCGCGCCAGCCGGCCTTTTACCCCTATTGGGTGGAGAAGGTCGAAGCCGGCGCCCTGCCGCACTGAGAGCTTTCGCGATCGGTCTTATCGGCAGGACCGCCAGCCCATGGCGCCGCGATCGGCCTGGTCGAGGTGCAGGTGATCGCGATGGGCGGCGTTGTAATCGGGTGAAAGAACGGTCGCAAAGACGCCGCACGCCCCATCGCGAACCTCGCGAAGAAACGCGGCCTCTGCGCCGCCTTTCTTCCAGTCGGCGATTAAGGTGATCCGGCGTCCGTCCGCCAGCCGGAAACCGGAAATGTCGACGGCATCGGCCGTGGCATGCTGGCTGAAATCGCCGCTGCTCCGGCCATAGAGGCGGCGGCAATTGTAGCTGCCCAGATGCTCAATCCCGCTCACGCGCATGCGAAAATGGCGTTCGGCGGCGGGCTGCACGACCTCCCATTGCCAGAGCGCCAGCGCCGCCGCGACCGGGCAGGCGACCCCCAGGCGGGCAGGAATGAATGGCGTGATGCGCGGGTCATCCGCGGCGAAGCGCAGGCCATCGGCATAGCCGCAGCGGGCGCCCTCGCGCAGTTCGGCCAGCGCGACATATTCCACACCCGCCTTGTCCAGGAGCGCCCGGCATTGCGGGAAGTCCTCGCCGAGCGCGGCCAGCTTCCGCCCGGTGAACATGCCGATCGGTCGCGCCAGATCGAGCGGTGCCCAGGGCGTATCCTCCGGATGCTGTCGCAGCCAGCCATGAGCGAGCAGCGCCAGCAACGCCGCCATCGCGAGCGACACGATCCAGCGAAGGACATGACGCACGCGCCCGCGCGTGCGCTTGCGCGGCGGCATCAGCCGCGCATGGCGCTCGCGATCACCTCCGATGTGACCGGATAACCGCAATCGTCAGGGATACAGAGATGCTCCGCATCGCCGCGCGTCTCCGACCAGGGCGTGACCGTCCGGATCGGCGTTTCGCGGGCATGCGCCGCCGCGTCGGCAAAGCTGCTGAACAGCGCCAGCCGCTCCAGGTTGCGGCGGGTGGGAAAGATCACCTCGAGCTTGCCGTCATCGGCATCCGCCAGCACCTGCTGCGCCGTCGCCCAGACCAGCCGAACGTTCTCCGTCTGGTCGACCGTCGCGTGCGGAGCATCCACGGGAAGCTCCGCCAGATAGAAGCGCGTGTCGAAGATCCGCATGTTGCGGTGCGCCGGCCGCCACCGCGCCCAGGGCACGAGCTGCGCCAGATCAAGCGTCGCGTCCGCCTCCGCCAGTGCCTCTGCCAGGGTT
Organism: Sphingomonas sp. CCH5-D11; assembly: GCF_001557395.1. Classification (NCBI taxonomy): domain Bacteria; kingdom Pseudomonadati; phylum Pseudomonadota; class Alphaproteobacteria; order Sphingomonadales; family Sphingomonadaceae; genus Sphingomonas; species Sphingomonas sp. CCH5-D11. The sequence goes on from NZ_LSKH01000025.1 coordinate 5,025, forward strand.
GCGCCGCCGTGCAGGGCGGCGCGCATTTGCGCCAGCTGTTCCGCGCTGGGAAGCTCGGAAAGGCCGATCGGCAGGCCCGCCTCCTCGATGGTTTCGCGAACCGCGGCGATGCGAGCGGCCGTCTCCTCGTCCCCGCCGGTCAGTTCCGCCAGCGCATGATCGCCGGGATCGATCCGGCCGCCAGGGAACACCATCGCGCCGCCGGCGAACACCATGGCCTTGGCCCGCTCCACCATCAGCAATTCTGGCGGGCCATTCCTTGCCTGGCGAAAGATGATGAGGGTGGCGGCGGGAATCGCCTCGGGCAGATCGTCACTCATACAAGCGACTTAACGATGCACGGGCAGGAAAGTCACGCCGCGACGCAGCAAAGTGCGACCGTCCGTTGGCGGACCCACTCGCCGGACTGCCCTCGTTCCGCAAGCGTCGCACACCCGCCGCTCATCCGCCTCGGCAATGATCCTGGCGAAAGGCGGGAGTTTCCCCTGTTGGGCGGGTGAAGTCAGCCGGATATTCAGGAGGGCAACATGCCGCTGACGGGAAGGAGAGCCGGTTCGTGCATTTGCTTCCCTCACAACAGCAGGTCTGGCTGAGGCTCATCGTCGTCGCTGTCGCCTCGTTCACGCTGGCAGTGCCGCGTTCTTCCCGCGCGCAGGATGGTCCGCCTCAACGGGAAGAGCAGCAGCGGCAGCAGCAGGAGCTGCAGCAGGAGCAGAAGGCGGCCGAGGATCCGACCAAGATCGCCACCAAGGTCGGCGCATCCTATGCCGGGGAGCTTTCAGTGTCCGGCTCGATGGCCGTCGGCCCCAAGTTCAAGTTCAACGGGCGCATCGCAAAGTCAGGCCAATGGTCGCTGGGTGCGTCCTATCTCCTCCCGATCGCGATCGTCACTTTTGCCGCCGGGCGAAGCGAGCTGGACTCGGGCATCCAGCAGACCCGTTATTCGCTGGGCGGCTTCGTGCCCCTCGCACGGGCGGGCCTGAAAACGGGCAAGTGGCAAATCTTCGTGCCGTTCGGCTACACCTATACCAATGGCCGGCAGGCAGTGACCGATCTGGATCAGCAGGAAGGCATCCCGATCGAGGTTAGCAGCAACAGCGCCTATCTCGGCGTGTTCACGATCCGCCCGCTGACCGAGCGGCTGACGCTGATCGCCGGTGCGAACTTTTCGAAGGGGACGAACGACTTCTCCGGCCTCGCGGCAGCTGGCGGCCTGTCCTATCATCTCACCGGCAAGGATACCGTGTCCGCCAGGGCAAGCTACGTCACCAACACCTTCGGGCAGAACACCCGGCTGGGCGTGTCCTACCAGCACGAATTCTAGTCCCGATCAGGAAGAGCCAGGTGTGTCGCGGAAACATCGTTGCCGGGCACGCCATTGCTCATGGACGGGCGCCTCAGCCTTTTGCCCTACGGGCAGTTTCTTTCTTCAGGCCGGGCTAACCCCGATATTGCCACGACAAAGACGCCCTAGCCTCAGGTCCCGGCGACGAAAGGCTGCGGGAGAGCAAGATGCCGGATCTGGGACGACGCATGGGGGCCGAGCTTGTTGGCACCTTCTGGCTGGTCTTCGGCGGGTGCGGCAGTGCCGTCCTTTCCGCTGCTTTCCCGAACGTAGGCATCGGGCTGCTTGGCGTGTCCTTTGCATTTGGCCTGACCGTTCTGACGATGGCCTATTCGGTTGGGCAAGTCTCCGGCTGTCACCTCAATCCTGCGGTCACCTTCGGTCTCTGGGCCGGCAACCGCTTCCCGGCGAAGGATATCGCGCCTTATGTCTTGGCGCAGGTCGTCGGCGCGATCGCAGCGGCCTGGCTGCTGTACCAGATCGCCAGCGGCGCACCGGGTTTTGATCTCGCCACAAACGGCCTGGCCGAGAACGGCTATAGCAGCGCCTCGCCCGGCGGCTTCAGTCTGGCCGCCGGCTTTACCATCGAACTCGTTCTCACCGCCGGGTTTCTGCTCGTCATCATCGGCGCGACCGATCGGCGTGCGCCGGTCGGTTTCGCCCCGATCGCGATCGGCCTCGCCCTGACGCTGATCCACCTCATCAGCATCCCCGTCACCAACACCTCGGTGAATCCGGCACGGAGCACTGGCCCGGCATTGGTGGTCGGCGGGCTGGCGATCCAGCAGCTCTGGCTATTCTGGCTCGCACCCATTCTGGGCGGCATTGTCGGCGGTCTCGTCTACCGTTCGGTCTTCGCCGCCCCCGCGCAAGAACCCGACGTCACCGGCGAACCGGGACGCCCTCGTGCGGAATGAGGCGGCTGCGTGCCGCTTGCCGGTAAAGAAGGGCGCCGCCCGCTTCTTCACGAGACGAGCGGTGCGGGGTGAGCGAGCAAGACTGAAGCATAAAGGGGCGGGCTGGTGGAGCCGAGGGGAATCGAACCCCTGACCTCTGCAGTGCGATTGCAGCGCTCTCCCATCTGAGCTACGGCCCCGCCCGGACCCCGGCGAAGCCGGGAGCGTCGCCCTTAGCTTGCGCTTCGCGTTCATGCAACGGCTTCTCGTCGCAGGCTGAAATGATCCGCCGGTGGCTCGGCGACGGGAACGATCGTCTGGGCGAAAACGGCCCGCTTGAGGGGGAACATTCGCCCCGGTCAGCCTTTCAAACAGCATCGTGACCGGGCGACACAGCCCGGCGCTGTCCGCAGACGGAAGGAGTTTGGACATGGGCTATGACCGTAATTCGCGCGGCGATTATAGTGGCCGACGCGACCAGCAGGACTATGGCCGGGACTTTGGCTCGGGGCGTGATTACACCTATTCCAGCGCGCGCGAATATAGCGCTGCCGGCGCCCTGGATCGCGGCCGCAACCGCGGCCATGACGACGACGACGATGATCGCGACTACACCCGCAACTTCGTGCCTTATGGCGAACGCAGCGATCAGGACCGCGGCTATGGGTCGGGCGAGTCCTACGGTCGGCGCGGCGGCGGCCGCGGCTGGAGCGATCGCGACAACAACACCCGCGACTGGGGTGAGCGCAGCGGTGGCGGCTTAGGCTACGGCCAATCCGGCTACGGGCAGTCCGGTTATGGCCAGTCCGCCTATGGCCAGTCCTCGGGCGAGCGCTACGGCCGCGCAGGATATGGCGCCGATGATTCACGCGGCGGTGGTTATGGTGGCGGGCGCCGGTTCGACACGGGCGATCGCTTCCGGGATCGTGAGTTCGGCGGCCAGCGGCAGCGAATGGGTGGCGGCGGCGGCGGCAATCGCCAGCGCGGCGGCTATCGCGGGGTCCCGCAGGGCTATGATTATGACGATCGCGGCTTCTTCGCCCGCGCCGGAGACGAAGTGCGCTCCTGGTTCGGCGATGACGAGGCGGAGCGCCGCCGCGAGGCCGACATGCGCTATGATGAGCGCAACTATGGCGACCAGAACGCATATGATCGCGATTCCGATTATGGCTCCTGGCGCCGTACCCAGATTGCGGCGCTCGACCGCGACTATGACGAGTATCGCCGAGAGAACCGCAGCAAGTTCGAGAATGAATTCTCGTCCTGGCGCACGACCCGCCAGACCCAGCGCGATTCGCTGAACAAGGTGAAAGAGCATATGGACGTCGTCGGCTCGGACGGCACGCATGTCGGCACTGTGGACAAGGTGCGCGGTGATCGCATCCTGCTGACCAAGAACGATCCCGAGGCCGAAGGGCATCATCATTCGATCCCGTCGAGCTGGATCTCCAGCGTGGACACGAACGTGACGCTGTCCAAGACGGCGGACGAAGCGAAGAAGCATTGGCGCGACGAGGAGAATAGCTCCGCCCTGTTCGGCTATGGTGATCGCACGGACAAGCGTAGCGGTGACCAGGACGACAATCAGCGCCGCACGAACCTCGATCGCAGCTTCTCCGGCACCTACTGATCTTCACCAGCCAACCGCCGGCCGTTTCCCTCTGCGGCCAGGCGAGCGGGGAGCCCGGGCACGACGCCCGGGCTCTTTGCGTTGGGCCCGCCCCTCGGGCATAAATGCGTCAAGCCAGACAAGATGGGAGAGAATGATGCCGCGTGCCTGGACCTTGCACTCGCGCCCCAAGGGTATGCCGAAATCGGGTGACTTCGCCCTGATCGACCGGCCGTCGGCCCCGCTTACCGACGGCGAGGTGCGCGTTGCGAACAACTGGCTTTCGGTTGATCCGTACATGCGCGGGCGGATGAATGACGTGAAAAGCTACGTACCGCCATTCGCTTTGGGTGAACCGATGCAGGGGGGTGCGATCGGCGAAGTGGTGGAAAGCCGATCCGACAAGGTGCCGGTCGGCACCAAGGTTCAGCACATGCTCGGCTGGCGCGAAGAAGCGGTGCTGCCGGCCGGCCAGGCGCAGCCACTGCCGCGGCTCGACGTGCCGGACGAGGCATTTCTGGGCCAGTTCGGCATGCCCGGCATGACCGCCTATTTCGGGCTGCTGGATGTCGCACAGGCGCGGGCAGGGGACATCGTCTTCGTGTCAGCGGCGGCTGGCGCGGTCGGATCGACCGTCGTCCAGATCGCCAAGGCGAAGGGCATGACGGTGATCGGTTCGGCCGGCGGGGCGGCAAAGTGCGATTGGGTAAAGTCGCTCGGCGCCGATGCGGTGATCGATTATAAGTCGGGCGACGTGGTGCAGGCGCTTGCCAAGGCAGCGCCCGAGGGCATTGACGTTTACTTCGACAATGTCGGCGGGGATCACCTGGATGCAGCGCTGCTCGCCGCCCGCATGAACGCGCGCTTCGCGATCTGCGGCATGATCGACATCTACAATGAAGGCCAGCCGCAGTCGCTGAAGTATCTGGCGAAGGTGATTGGTGCGCGGGTGACGATCAAGGGCTTCCTGGTCGGCGATCACCTCGCCCGCGCGGCGGATTTCTATGAGGACATGGGGCGCTGGTTGAAGGACGGTAGTCTCACGCGCGAGCAAACGGTGTTTGAAGGACTGGAATCCGCGCCCGACGCTTTCCTCGGTCTCTTCACCGGCGCCAACAAGGGCAAGATGCTGGTGCGCATCTGATCCGAACCGGGGCGTCGAGCGGGTTTCCGACGACGCCCTCTGGTTCGCCGTGATCAGATCGCGCCGCTGAACGTGTCGCAGACCGCCGGATCGCCGCTTTGCAGCCCGCGGTTCAGCCACGCCTGCCGCTGCGCCGAGGTGCCATGCGTGAAGCTTTCGGGCATCACACGGCCCTGAGCTTCGCGCTGGAGCGTGTCATCACCGATCGCCTCGGCCGCGCGCATCCCCTCCTGGATGTCGCCCGGCTCCAGCCGGTCGCGGTTCTGCGCCGCCCACACGCCGGCGTAGCAATCCGCCTGCAGCTCCAGCCGCACCGACAGGGCGTTACCCTCTTCGCGGCTGCCGCGCGCCTGAGCCTGGCGAACCTGTTCGGAAGCGCCGGTCAGCGTCTGGATATGATGGCCAAATTCGTGCGCCACCACATAATATTGCGCGAAATCGCCGGCTGCGCGGTATTTCTGGACCAACTCGTCAAAGAAGCCGGTGTCGATATACACGCCCTGGTCCGACGGGCAGTAGAACGGCCCCATGGCCGACGAGGCCGCGCCGCAGCCGGACATGCCCTGCCCGCCGTAAAATACCAGCTTGGGCGCCTGGAATTGCTGGCCGGACTGGGCAAACAGCCGCTCCCACGTATTTTCCGCCGAGGAGAAGGCGTTGCAGGTCGATCGCGTTGCTGCGTCGACCGAGCAGGCGGCCGTCGCGCCGCCGCCGCCGGCACTGCCCGCGCCGTTTCGGCTCACTTGGGTGGAGGGAGCGCTGCCGCCGCCGGTCAGCAGCCCGCCGATATTGCCGAGGCCGCCGAACACCGCAAAGATCAGCAGGACCACCACAATGCCGCCGCAGCCGAACCGGCTGCCGATCAGCGGCAGCAGGCCGAGCAGCAGGCCGCCACCGCCGCCGCCGCCGAAGCTTTGCCCGCGTTGATCCTCGACATTGATGTCCTTGTCGAAATCGTCGAGCCGCATGGCGGTGTTCCTTCGTTACCGATCCGGCATGAATGCGCGAAGATGAAGGCCGGTTGCAATCGACGCGGGTTGATTGCCTATGTTCGCGGTGACCCACGGCGTTGACGGCAAGCGCACGGCCGGCGGGCCCGCTGATAGGGAGATGGATCATGTTTCTGAAGGGCAAGACCGCATTGGTCACGGGCTCCACCTCCGGCATCGGCGCGGCTTATGCGCGTGCGCTGGCGGGGGCAGGGGCGGCCGTCATGATCAACGGCTTCGGGGAGGCCGAAGCGATCGAGCAGCAGTGCGCCGCACTGGCGCAGGCGAGCGGCGCGCCCGCGCTGCACGACCCGGCCGACATGACCCGACCGGAAATGATCGAAGCCATGGTGGCGCGTTGCCATGGCGAGCTTGGCGGGCCCGATATTGTCATCAACAATGCCGGCATCCAGCATGTCGCGCCGGTGGCCGACTTCCCGACCGACACATGGGATGCGATCATCGCCATCAACCTGACCAGCGCCTTTCACGTGATGCGCGCGTCCGTTCCGCTGATGCGTGCAGCCGGCTGGGGCCGGATCATCTCCACGGCTTCCGCCCACAGCCTCGTGGCCAGCCCGAACAAGTCGGCCTATGTCGCTGCCAAGCACGGCCTGGTCGGCCTGACCAAGACGGTGGCGCTGGAAACGGCCACCGACGGGATCACGGTCAACTGCATCTCGCCCGGCTATGTCTGGACGTCGCTGGTCGAAAATCAGATTCCCGATACGATGAAGGCGCGCGGCCTCACCCGTGATCAGGTGATCAATGACGTGCTGCTGTCTGCCCAGCCGACGAAGAAGTTCGTGACGCCGGATCAGGTCGCCGCCTTTGCGCTGTTCCTGTGCCGCGAAGAGGCAGCCTCGATCACCGGCGCGAACCTTTCCATGGATGGCGGCTGGACCACCGCCTGATCGCGGGCTAGCCCTTCGGCAACAGGGAAGGGTCGTCGGCATGAAGCAGGTGCTGGTCGCATTGACCGCGGCGGCGACGCTCGCAGGCTGTGGTGGGCGAAAGGCGGCGCCGCAGGGCGCACGTCCCGCGCCCGCTGTGGCAGGCGCGCGAACGCCTGTCGCGCCGCCGCTGGACTGGCGGACGGTCGCGACGCTCGCCGATCGTGATCGTTTACGCAAATGGCGGTCAGCCTGGCTGGAGGCGCTGGAGCGGGCGCGTGCTGGCGGGTCTGGGCCGGCGATCGCCGCGCAAGGGGCGCTGCTGGTTCCCGATGCACGGCTTGCCGATCCGCTGCCTCCACCGGGGCAATATCGCTGCCGCGTGTTCAAGCTGGGCGCGAAGAGCGCCGGCATGCTCGATTACATCGCCTATCCGCCCTTCACCTGTCGCATCGATCACGACGGTGCCCTCCTTCGCTTCGAAAAGATCAGCGGATCGCAGCGTCCGGTTGGGCGCATCTTTCCCGATGCGGGCGGGCGGCCAGTGTTCCTGGGCACCTTGATGCTGGGCGATGAGACCCGCGCCATGGCCTATGGCCGCGACGAAGATCGCGACATGGCAGGCTTCGTGGATCGTGTCGGGGAGGCGCGCTGGCGGCTGGTCCTGCCGTTACCCGCCTTTGAATCGCTGGTGGACGTGATCGAGCTCGTGCCTGCCACGTCCTGATCGGAAACTGGCGGCTACTTCACCGGTGCAGGCGCATTGGTGGCGATCATCGCCCTTGGTTCGGGCGCGCGCTTCTCCCTTTCGAGTGCCGCCAGATATTGCTTGCCGTGTCGGTCGATGATGGTCACCTGCGCCGCATTGGCGCTGGCCACCGCCTTCAGGAACGAGCGCGGCTTTTTCATCAGCGCGGGGAAATCCACCCGGGTCAGCCCCGCCCGGCGAGCGGCCTCCTGCGCGAAGTGCACGCAATTGCGCGTGTTCATCCGATAGGTGCCATCGCCCTTCGTTTCGTCCCACTCGTTCACCAGGCGCAGGATGTCAGCATATTGCGCATCGGTCAGGACCAGGGAGAATTGCGCATCGCTCCCCTCCATGTAGCCGCGTTTGGCAATGTCGATGCGGCCCTGCACCGGACCAAACAGGATTGCGGGCGAAATCGCCTTTGGCGTGAAGCCGTAATTGAGGTCGACCGGCTCGCCCCCCGCATCGGGCGTGCCGCGCAGCGTGAAGAAGGCGTGCGGAAAGTGATTGCCGAACTCATGGCTCCAGAAGGTGATGGTCACGGCGGCATGGGCGGGCAGGGCCGCCAGCGAGAGCAGGAGCGCGGCAAGGGCGGCGACTAGACGCGTCATGCGGGTGGTTCTGTCATTCTCCGGCGGACCGCTCAACCCGTTGGTTTGCCGGGTCGACATGGAAACACCCGCCGGTGGCGAACCACCGACGGGCATCCTTCCTCCCCAGGAACTTGGTGGCGGTGCGGCCCGGCAGGATCCGGGTGTGCCGTAGCGATCGCTACGGCACCCGCTTCACGCCGCGAACTGGTTCATCGTGTTGTGGACGCCGCCGGCCTTCAGCGCGGCCTCCCCGGCGAAATATTCCTTGTGGTCGTCGCCGATGTCCGAACCCGACATATTCTGGTGCTTCACGCAGGCGATGCCTTCACGGATCTCCTTGCGCTGCACGCCCTTGACGTAGCCGAGCATGCCCGCCTCGCCGAAATACTCCTTGGCGAGATTGTCGGTCGACAGCGCCGCGGTGTGATAGGTCGGCAGCGTGATCAGGTGGTGGAAAATGCCAGCCCGCGCCGCCGCATCCCTCTGGAAGGTGCGGATCTTCTCGTCCGCCTCCGCTGCGAGGTCGGTATCGTCATAGTCGACGCTCATCAGCTTTGCCCGGTCATAGGCGGAGACATCCTTGCCCGCCGCGGCCCAGGCATCGAACACCTGCTGGCGGAAGTTTAGCGTCCAGTTGAAGCTGGGGCTGTTGTTATACACCAGCTTCGCGTTCGGGATCACCTCGCGGATGCGATCGACCATGCCGGCGATCTGCTCGATATGCGGCTTCTCGGTCTCGATCCACAGCAGGTCCGCGCCGTTCTGGAGCGAGGTGATGCAATCGAGCACGCAGCGATCCGCGCCGGTCCCTTCGCGGAACTGGAACAGGTTCGACGGCAGCCGCTTCGGGCGCATCAGCTTGCCGTCGCGCTCGATCACCACGTCGCCGCGCAGCGATGAAAGGTCGGCCACCTCCTCGCAATCGAGGAAGGCGTTATACTGGTCACCGATGTCGCCCTTCTCCTTGGAGAAGGCGATCTGCTTGGTGAGGCCGGCACCGAGCGAGTCGGTGCGGGTCACGATGATGCCGTCGTCGACGCCCAGCTCCAGGAAGGCGTAGCGGCAGGCGCGGACCTTCGCGAGGAAGTCCTCGTGCGGCACCGTCACCTTGCCGTCCTGGTGGCCGCATTGCTTTTCGTCGGACACCTGGTTCTCGATCTGCAGCGCGCAGGCGCCCGCTTCGATCATCTTTTTCGCGAGCAGATACGTCGCTTCGGCATTTCCGAAGCCCGCGTCGATGTCGGCGATGACCGGCACGACATGGGTCTCGTAATTGTCGATCGCCTGCATCAGCCGCTGCGCCTCGATCTCGTTGCCGCTTTCGCGCGCCTTGTCGAGATCGCGGAACATCATGCCCAGCTCGCGCGCGTCAGCCTGCTTCAGGAAAGTGTAGAGTTCCTCGATCAGCGCGGGAACGCTGGTCTTTTCGTGCATCGACTGGTCGGGCAGTGGGCCGAACTCGCTGCGCAGCGCCGCGACCATCCAGCCGGAGAGGTACAGATACCGTCCCTTGGTGCTGCCGAAATGCTTCTTGATGGAGATGAGCTTCTGCTGGCCGATGAAGCCGTGCCAGCAGCCTAGGGACTGGGTATATTCGGCCGGGTTCGCATCATAAGCGGCCATGTCGCGGCGCATGATGGCCGCGGTGTAGCGCGCGATGTCGAGCCCGGTGCGGAACCGGTTCTGCAGCCGCATGCGCGCCACCGACTCCGGATCGATCCCGTCCCACGTGCCCTTGTAGCTCGCGACGAGCTGGCCGATTGCGCTGGTCTGTTCCTGGTAGGTCATCATTCTTCCTGTCGCGAATGGGGGCACGCGGGATCAGTCCCGCAGCAAGGGGTGGATCAGGCGGGTGACCGGTCAGCCAAGGCGGCCGAGGCGGTGGTACAGGTTCGAGAATTTCGCCGAGCGGGGGTCATCGGCGATCTTCTTGATATACTCGCCGATCGCCTCCTTCATGAGGCCGAAGTCCTCGGTCGAGAAAACGGCGCGGCTGCGCTGCGGGGTAGCGTCCATGGTCGTTCTCCTGTGTGAATGCTTACAACTGCGATCATATGAACAACATGGACCGGTGATTCTCAACGAACACGCAGCAGCAATCCGTGTCAGCGGGTCGCTCACCACCGATCGCAAGTTTGTCTTTCTGTAAAGAATTGACATGCTGCTTGCGGGCCGTCACGGTCCGGCAATGGCAGAGCGCAAATTGATGGCGGGGCATGTCGTGCGGCGGTTGCGCCGGCAGCAGGCGCTGAGCCAGGCCGCCATGGCCGAGATGCTGGCGATCAGCCCTAGTTACCTGAACCTGGTCGAGCGCAATCAGCGCCCCGTGTCGGCGACCCTGCTGGTGAAGCTGGCGGAGACCTTCGACTTCGATCCGCGCGCGCTGACCGCGGCGGAGCCGGGCGGCGGGCGCGATGCAATGCGGCGGCGGCTGGCCGACCCGATGTTCGCCGATCTGGAGATCGACCGCAACGAGCTGGAGGAATGGCTGGCCGCTGCGCCCGGTGGGGCCGAGGCGTTCGCGCGCGCCTTCGACCGCGCGGGGCAGGGCGGCGCCACCGCTGCGCCGTCCGACGATCCGGTAGCGCTTGTCCGGCGCGAGATCGGGCGCTGGCGCAACCACTTTCCCGATCTCGACGCCGCGGCGGAGGCGCTGGCGGACGAGCTGCGGCTTGGCGCCGGCGATCTCTACGGCGCCATTTCCGAACGGCTGCGGGTGAAGCACAGCCTCGCGATCCGCATCCTTCCCGTCGATGTGATGCCCGATGTGCTGCGCCGGCTAGACCTTCACGCCCGCCAGCTTCAGCTGTCGGAACTGCTCGATCCCGCCAGCCGCACCTTCGCCGCCGCCTTCCAGCTGGCCTTGATCGAGGCGCGGGCGGAGATCGATGCGCTGGTGACCGGCGCCGGCTTCGGCCAGATCGCGGCGGACCGCCTGTTCCGGCGCCATCTCGCCAGCTATTTCGCCGCCGCCGTGACCATGCCCTATGCGCGCTTCCTGCGCGCCTGCGAGGCGACCGGCTATGATATCGAGCTGCTCCAGCGCCGCTTTGGAGCGGGGTTCGAACATGTCGCGCACCGGCTGACGACGCTTCAGCGGGTCGGCGCGCGCGGCTTGCCCTTTTTCATGATCCGGGTCGATCGCGCGGGCCAGTCGTCAAAGCGCTATGCGGGCGCGAGCGGCGCCGCGCTGGTCGAGGCGGAAGGGCGCTGCCCGCTGTGGCACCTCCACCACGCCTTCGACCGACCCGGGCACCTTGCGGTCCAGCTGGTCGAGCTGGAGGATGGCGAACGCTGGCTGACCATGGCGCGCACCGTCACGCCGCAGGGGCAGCGATACGGGCTGGTCTCGGCCGAATTCGCGATCGGGATCGGGGTGGCGGCGGAACATGCCGGAACGCTGGCGGCGGCGCGCGGCTTCGACCTTGCCGGCGCGGCGATGCCCATCGGGCTCGGCTGCCGCCAGTGCTTTCGTCCATCATGCCCGCAGCGCGCCGCTGCCCCGGCAGGTCGAGCCTTGACGATCAATGAGCGGGAACGCCGGATCACCGCGCTGACCTTCGCCGGTGATTGAATTGCGGGGCTAGGCGGCGGCCTTCACCGCCTGGCCAAGCTCAAGCGTCTCGCCGCGGGTGATGATCACCTTGTCGCCAAGCTTCACCGTCTCGAACAGCTTCTTGGCGAACGGCAGCGGCACGCCGATGCAGCCATGGGTCATATAGCCGTCCGCCACATTGCTGGCGTGAACCGCGACGCCGTCATTGGTCAGGCGCAGCATGTACGGCATCGGCGCATCATAGATGTTGGAGACGTGATCCTTGTCCTTTTGCGTGATCGGATAGACGCCGAGCGGGGTCGGCTTCGCATCCGCGCCGAACAGGATCGCCGCCGCGCCAATTTCATGCCCATCGCGAAAAACGCTGAGCACCTGCGCGGCGAGATCAACGGTGATGACGATCGTACCGGTCGCAGGCGCGGCGCTCTCGTCCCAATGATGGTCGCCCATCTTCAGCGGGCCGTCGATCGGCAGGATCGACTTGATCGTATAAGCGTCAGGATCGGCTTCTGGCCCCGCGACGGAGGCCGGCGCCGCGGCGACGGCCGCCTGTGCCACGGCCGGCGCGTCCTCCGACTTCGCATCATTGGCCCGCGCCTGTGCCGCTGGCGCGGGCTGCTGAGGCGCTCGGATCATGAAAAAGACCGATGCGCCGATGGCGACCACCAGCACGGCGAGCAGAAGGCGAAGGCGGGACGACATGATCCTGCCTTAGGCCCCGATGGTTGCGCTGGACTGATGCGACACGGTTAACGTGCGTAGCAGGCCCGTGCCGCCGATGCCATTGCACCCGCCGGCAACCTGTGCGCCGACCTCCCGGACCTCATGCTGCAACGTCAGGCACCCGCCATTGTCAGCCGGTCGAGCTGTTCGCGCGAGAGCTCCAGTGTCATTGCCGGCAGCAGTTCCTCGATCTGCGCCACGCTGGTCGCGCTGGCGATCGGCGCGGTTACGCCGTCCTGCGCGATCAGCCAGGCCAGCGAAATCTGCGCCAGCGTTGCGCCCGTCTCTCCCGCAACGGCGTCCAGCGCGTGCAGCACCTTGCCGCCCTTGCCGTCGAGCAATTCAGACATACGGCCGCCGCGCACGCTTTTGGACAGATCCTCGCGCGAGCGATATTTGCCGGTGAGGAAGCCGGAGGCGAGCCCGTAATATGGCGTCACCCCGACATTCTGCTCCACGCAATAATCCTGCAGCTCGCCTTCGAATTTGTGGCGGCTGACCAGATTATATTCGGGCTGGAGCGCGTCATAGCGGGGCAGGCCGGCCGCACGCGCCTTCTCATTGGCGGATTTCAGCCGCGCCGCGTGGAAATTGGAGGCACCCAGCACGCGGACCTTGCCGGCATCGACCAGCCGGGCGAACGCTTCGAGCGCAGCTTCCTGCGGCGTCGCCTCATCATCCTGATGCGCGAAATACAGGTCGATCCGGTCGGTGCCGAGGCGCTTCAGCGATGCCTCGCATGCCGCGGCGATGCGGGCGGGCGCCAGCTTCTCGCCGCCCTCACCGGGCAACATGCCGACCTTGGTGGCGATCAGAACCTGGTCGCGTTTGCCCGACGCCTTCAGCCACTCGCCGATCACGGCTTCGGACTCGCCGCCCTGATGGCCCGGTGCCCAGGCGGAATAGACATCGGCGGTGTCGATCATCGTGCCGCCGCCGGCAACAAAGGCGTCGAGCACGGCGAAGCTCGCCTGCCGATCCGCCGTCCAGCCAAAGACGTTGCCGCCAAGCACCAATGGCGCGATTTCCAAGTCGGACGATCCCAGGCGCTGCTTCACTTCACGGCTCCGTCGTCCATATTGTCCAGCGTGACGCTGTTGGCCTCGAGCATGGCCGCCGCTTCGTTCAGCTGTTGCTCTTCGTCCGCCGTGGGCGCGCCCGGCGCCGCCGGCTCGCCCGAACAGGCGGCAAGCAGCAATGCCAAGGGGAACGCGCATCGCGCTCCCCTTCCGGCAAGGATCATCAGTTCTTCAGCTCGTTGCCAGCATCGGTCAGTGCCTCGCCGCTGGCGTCAGCGGCGCGATCGGCCGAGTTGGAGATGGCGCTGCCGGCCCGCTCCGCGCCACGCTCGGCGCTCTCACCGGCGTTATCCAGCGCGGCTTCGGCCGAGCCGAGCGCCTGATCGGTTGCCGCATCCACATCGTCCACCGCTTCGTCGGTGGTGGCGCTCACGTCCGAACCGACGGCATTGGCCGCTTCGGCCGTCTCGTTCTGCGCATTCGGGCTGCACGCGCCCAGGGCAACGGCGGCGGCAAGGCCGGCGATGGCAAAATATTTCATCAACTCTCTCCCTCTTGATTACGCGATGCCGCAAGCGGCGTCAGCGCCTCCAACGTCGCGCAGGCGTTTTGGGTCCGCAACGATTTCCGCCGATCCGCTTCCCGTGCCAGCATGTCTCTTTGTTTGACGAGATATAAAGATATCTTTATATCTGTTCGCGTGACCCAGGCGTTGGAAACCTTTCGTGCTTTGGCGGACTCTTCGCGGCTCCGCATCCTTCGCTTGCTGCGGTCGATGGAATTGTCGGTCGGCGAGTTGGCGCTGGTGCTCGGGCAAAGTCAGCCGCGTGTCAGCCGGCACGTGAAGATCCTGTGCGATGCCGGCCTGACGGAGCGTCGCAAGGAAGGCAGCTGGGTCTTCGTGGCGCTGGGTGCGCGCCGTCTGGTCGATCCGGTGCTGGCGGCGATCGACGCGCTGGATGGCGAGTTCGCCGATGCGGAGGGGGCAACCGACGCCGCCCGGCTTGCTGCCGTCCGTGCGGACCGCGCCTCGTCGGCGTCGCAATGGTTCGAGGCGCATGCCAGCGAATGGGATGCGATCCGCTCGCTTCACGTTGCGGAAAGCGAGGTGGAAATTGCCATGCAGCGGCTGCTGGGCGACGCGCCGCTCGGCCGGCTGGTTGATATCGGGACTGGCACGGGGCGGATGATCGAGCTGTTCGCGCCGCGCGCCAGCACGGCGCTAGGTATCGATCGCAGCTCGGAAATGCTGCGCATCGCGCGGGCCAAGATCGGCGAGCGCGGCCTTGCCAATGCGGAGCTGCGCCAGGCGGATCTGTATTCGCTGCCGCTGCCGGATGCTGGCGCCGACGTGGCGATTGTTCACCATGTGCTCCATTATGCGCAGCAGCCCGGCGCGGCGATCGTTGAGGCCGCCCGCGCGCTGGCCCCTGGCGGGCGGCTGTTGATCGCGGACTTCGCGCCGCATGACCGAGAGGAGCTGCGCGCCCAGGATGCGCACACCCGGCTCGGTTTCTCGGATGCGCAGATCGAAGGCTGGTTCGACACTGCGGGCCTCACGGTCGAGCAGACGGAGACGCTGGAGGGCGGCGAACTGACCGTAAAGATCTGGCTTGGGCGCAAGCCGGCACCCGGCGGCATGAAACAGCCGCGTGCCACAATTCACGAGGTAGAGGCGGCATGACCCTTTCGATCAATCAGCTGGAAGAAGCGCGCCACGCGCTTGAAGCGCCGCTGTTCGCCGATGTGGCGGGCGATATCGACGTCAGCTTCGAATTCTTCCCTCCCAAGTCGGCAGCGATGGAAGCGACCTTGTGGGATTCGATCGCGACGCTGTCGCCGCTCGGCCCTCGCTTCGTGTCGGTCACCTATGGCGCGGGCGGTTCCACGCGCGAGCGCACCCATGCCACCGTGGCGCGGATCGCCCGCGAAACCGCCGTGCCGGCCGCCGCGCACCTCACCTGTGTCGAGGCAACGCGCGACGAAATCAATGCGGTGGCGGACGAATATTGGTCCGCCGGCGTCCGTCACATCGTTGCCCTGCGCGGCGATCCGCCGCGCGCGGGGGAGCGCTATGCGGCGCATCCGGGTGGCTATGAAAACGCCGCCGCGCTGGTCGAGGGGCTGCGCCGGCTTCACCCGTTTGAGATCTCGGTCGCCTGCTATCCCGAATGCCATCCCGATTCGTCGGACGCTGCGGCCGATCTCGACAATCTGAAGCGCAAGATCGACGCCGGGGCGACCCGCGCGATCAGTCAGTTCTTCTTCTCGCCGGACGTGTTCTTCCGCTACCGCGATGCCGTCGCTGCGGCCGGGATGGACGTGGAGATCGTGCCCGGCATCATGCCGGTCAGCAATTTCGCGGCGGTTCAGCGCATGTCGGCGATGTGCGGGACGGAGGTTCCGGCGTGGATGGGGCGGCTGTTCGCCGGCCTCGACGATCTGCCCGCCGCGCGTCAGCTCGTTTCGGCGACGCTCGCGGCGGAGCTTTGCCGCAAGCTGTATGCCGGCGGGGCGAAGCAGTTCCACTTCTATACCCTGAACCGCGCCGAGCTGAGCTTCGCGATCTGCCATCTGCTCGGCGTGCGGGCGAAGCCGGATGCGGTGCGCGCGGCGGCCTGAACGAACAACCGGCCCGGATCACGCCGGACCGCGCTGGGTTGCGTGATCCGGTCGCCGGCGGCGGTTACGCCGCCTCGGGCACCCGCATCGCCTCGGCCGCGATGGCGATGCTGCGCTTGCGCGCCTCGTGATCGTAGATGCTGCTTGTCAGCATCACCTCGTCCACCCCGGTGCGCTTTACAAAAGCGGCGATCCCCGCTGCCACATCGTCCCGGTCGCCGATCGCACTGCATGACAGGACCGAATCCAGGATGCGCGCGTGCATCGGCGGCAGCGATTCGCGATAGCCGGGAACGGGCGGCTTCATCTTGCCCGGATTGCCGGTGCGCAGCGCCACGAACTGCTGCTGCTGCGAACTGGCGAGCAACTCGGCCTCCGCCCGCGTGTCGGCCGCGAAGACGTTGAACCCCGCCATCGCATAGGGCCGATCGAGCTGCGCCGAGGGGCGGAAATCGCGGCGGTAGATGTCCATCGCCTGATCGAGCGCATCCGGCGCGAAGTGCGAGGCAAAGGCATAGGGCAGGCCGAGCATCGCGGCGAGCTGCGCCCCGAATAGCGAGGAACCGAGGATCCACAGGTCCGGCTTCGCCCCAGCGCCCGGTGTCGCGACGATGCCGGTCCGCCCGTCATTGGCGAAATAGCTCTGCAGCTCCACCACATCGTTCGGGAAAGCGTTGGGATCGCTGTCCAGCGTGCGGCGGATCGCGCGCGCCACGCGCTGGTCGCTGCCCGGCGCACGGCCCAGGCCGAGATCGATCCGTCCGGGAAACAGCGCGTCCAGCGTGCCGAACTGTTCCGCAATCTGCAGCGGCGCATGGTTGGGCAGCATGATCCCGCCCGCGCCCACGCGAATGGTACGCGTCGCCGCCGCGACATGCGCGATGACGACGGCGGTCGCGGCGGAGGCGATCCCCTCCATGCCGTGATGTTCGGCAACCCAGTAACGGTTGAAGCCATGCGCCTCGGCATGGCGGGCCAGGTCGGCCGCATTGGCGAGCGCGCCGGCGACGGTGCCGCCTTCGACGACGGGGACGAGATCGAGCAGCGAATATCCGGTCATGCCAGGGATGTGGGCCGGCCGGTTGCGCTTCGCAACCAGCCCGCGCTTCGCTCCGCCCAAGCTCTGCTATGCCGGGCAGTGCCGCTTCTTGGGCCGCCAATCTCCTCTTCGCACGGGCAAGGGAGGATTGGCTTGCCGAACCTCGCCCCGCTTCGTAACCAGCGCGGCATGACGCCAGGTATCCCCCCGGATCTCGCCCATGTCCGCGCCTGGATCTTCGATCTCGACAATACGCTATATCCGTCCAGCGCCGATCTCTTCGCACGCATCGACGTGAAGATGACGGACTATATCGCCCGGCTGCTCGGAGTGGACCGGGTCGAGGCGCGGCGTATCCAGAAGGCCTATTTCCTTGGGCACGGCACCACGCTCGCCGGGCTGATGGCGGAGCATCACGTGGATCCGCACGACTTTCTCGCCTTCGTGCACGATATCGAGATGGACGTGCTGGAGGAGAATGTTCCGCTCGCCGCCGCCGTTGCCAAGCTGCCCGGCCGCAAGGTCGTCTTCACCAATGGCGATGCCCCTTATGCGACGCGGGTGCTGGAACGGCTGGGCCTGGGCGAATCGTTCGAGGCGATCCACGACATCCACGCCATGGATCTGGCCCCCAAGCCCGCGCCCTCCGCTTATGCGGGCCTGTGCGCGGCGCTGTCGATCGATCCGGCGACCGCGCTGTTCGCCGATGATATGGCGCGCAATCTTGCGCCGGCAAAGGCGATCGGCATGACCACCGTCTGGGTCGACAATGGCTCCGAACAGGCCGCCGATCCCGACCGCAGCTTCATCGACTATACCACGCCCGATCTGACGGCGTGGCTTGAAGGAATATTGGAATCGGCATGAGCGACCTCGAAGCAATCATCGACGCGGCGTGGGAAGACCGCGCGCAGATCGGCCTCACCACGGCGGGCGAGGTGCGGATCGCGGTGGATCGCGCGCTCGCGCTGCTCGATTCCGGTGCGGCGCGCGTCGCGGAGCCGGATGGCAATGGTGGCTGGCGCGTGAATCAGTGGCTGAAAAAGGCCGTGCTGCTGTCCTTCCGCCTGAACGACAATGCCCTGATCGATAATGGCCCGGGCGCGGGCCATTGGTTCGACAAGGTACCGTCGAAGTTTTCCGGCTGGAGCGAGGCCGAGTTCCGCGCCGCCGGTTTCCGCGCCGTTCCCGGCAGCGTGGCGCGCCGCGGCGCCTTCATCGGCAAGGGCGCGATCCTGATGCCGAGCTTCGTCAACATCGGCGCCTATGTTGGCGAGGGCACGATGGTCGACACCTGGGCGACCGTCGGATCGTGCGCGCAGATCGGCAAGAACGTGCACCTGTCGGGCGGCGTCGGCATTGGCGGCGTGCTTGAACCGCTCCAGGCCGATCCCGTGATCATCGGCGACGGCGCCTTCATCGGCGCGCGTTCCGAAGTGGCCGAGGGCGTGCGCGTGGGCGAGGGCGCCGTGCTGTCGATGGGCGTGTATCTGGGCGCCTCCACCAAGATCATCGATCGTGCCACGGGCGAGACGTTCATCGGCGAGGTGCCGCCTTATGCCGTGGTCGTGCCCGGCTCGACCGGCGGCGGCAACCTCGGGCTATATTGCGCGGTGATCGTGAAGCGCGTCGACGAGCGCACCCGATCCAAGACCAGCATCAACGAACTCTTGCGCGACTGAACGGCGAATGCGGGGGGAGGCGCAAGCGGCGCCTTTCACCCGCTGCCACAGTCCCGGATTTGACCAACCTGGCCTCTACCCCGGCGAAGGCCGGGGTCCGGTTAGCAAAGTGGCAGTGATTGCCGCATCGCCCGCCAGTTCGCCTCGCAACTGACTCCAGTCGATCCCGCGAGCCCCGCTTAACCCTGGGCTCGTCGACAGGCGCGCCTCGCCAACCCCGGCGCGAACGGAGGCATTGGCCCATACCCGTCAAAACCGCTCGGGTCGGACCGAACTTTCAACTTCCAATCGGCAGGCCCAAGCCCCGCATCCCCGCTGTCCCGAGATGAACGCGACGTTGTGTCAGGTTCATGCAACCTGCGTCAGTAGCGCACGTTACGGTCGCGTACCTGTTTCATGACGTCCGTATTCTTTTTGAGGGAGTGTAAAATGCGTAAGTTGATGCTGGCGCTCGGCGCCTCCGCGATGGTTCTGCCGAGCCTTGTAGTCACCACCACCGATGCGGATGCGCAGCGCCGCTACAAGTATCGCGAGTGGAAGGGCAATGACGGCCGCTGGCGTTGCCGCAAGCCCGATGGCACCACCGGCCTGATCGTCGGCGGCGTTGCCGGCGCGCTGCTCGGCCGCACCATCGACACCCGCGGCGACCGTACGCTCGGCACGCTCGGCGGCGCCGCGGTGGGCGCCTTGGCCGGCCGCGAAGTGGAGCGCGGCACGAGCGAACGTCGCTGCCGCTAATCACGGTTCAATTAAGCTGATGTCGGGGCGCGATCGTGATGGTCGCGCCCCGCACGCGTGAGGAGAAGATCAATGCCGACACGCAATGGTTCCGCCCGGTACGAAGGTCTGGGAAAAGATGGCAAGGGCTGGGTGTCGACCCAGTCGGGTGCACTCAGCGAACAGCCATATGGCTTCGCCACCCGGTTCGAAAACGAACCCGGCACCAATCCCGAAGAGCTGATCGCCGCCGCACACGCCAGCTGCTTCACCATGGCGCTCAGCTTCGCGCTTGCGGGCGCCGGACACCATGACGGCTCACTGGAAACCAGTGCCAAGGTAACGGTGGAAAAAGATGGTGAAGGTTTCACCATCACCAAATCGGCATTGGATCTCCACGCCAAAGTTCCGAGGATCTCGCAGGACGACTTTGACCGGATTGCCGCGGAAGCCAAAAAGAACTGTCCTGTTTCCAAGCTCTTGAATGCTGAAATTACTCTTTCGACCACGCTGGACGCGTGACTTTCGGTAAGATGAACGAGACGTAGTTTTTCGTTCACGCAACTTACCACGCTGATCGAAGGTTGTTGCGGCATAGTCAGTGAGGAGTTGTTCCATGCGTATCATTCTTGCCGCCGCACTGGCCGCGACGACTGTCACCGCCCTTCCGGTGCAGGCGCAGGCCAACCGGGAATATCGCGAGGACATCCGCGATGCCCGCCGCGATTACCGCGATGATATGCGGCGCGCAGACTCGCGGCGCGACGTGCGCGACGCGCAGCGGGATTATCGCCGTGATGTGCGGGACGCCCGCCAGGACTGGCGCCGCGATCGCCAACAGTGGCGCAGCTTCGATTACAACCGCCTTCCCCCGGGTCAGCGCCGTTATTACGCCGACAATTTCTACCGCGACGGCCGCTATTATCAGCAGCGTCGCCTGAGCCGGAACGACCGGATCTATCGCGGCTATAACGGACGTTATTACTGCCGCCGCTCGGATGGCACCACGGGCCTGATCATTGGCGGCATCGGTGGTGGTGTGCTCGGCAGCCTGCTGGCCAATGGCGGTTCGAACACGCTGGGTGCGCTGATCGGTGCGGGTGCCGGCGCTCTGCTGGGTAACTCGATCGATCGCGGCCAGGTGGTCTGCCGCTAACCCTTTCTGCCGGATGTAACGGCGCGTACCTTGGGCCCGGTGAGCAATCGCCGGGCCCTTTGGCATGTGGCGTTCGGAGCGGGAATATGCAGGTGACGAAGGCGCAGGGCATTGTCGGCGCGATCCTGGCGGGTGGGGCTGCCAGCCGCTTCGGCTCGGACAAGGCGATGGCGTTGCTTCAGGGCGTGCCGCTGATCGATCATGTCGCCACCGCTTTGGCGCCACAGGCCGACACGCTGGTGGTGGTGGGCCGTCCGCACGGCGCGCTGGTCAGCGTGCCCGACCATCCCGCGCCTGGCTTCGGACCACTCGGCGCGATTGCGGGCGCACTGCGCTGGGCACGGGCGAACGGCTATGCGGCGGTGCTGAGTGCGCCCTGCGACGCGCCGGTGCTGCCGCCCGATCTCGTGCCATTGCTGGGCGGGGAGGGCGCGGCCTATGTCGCCGCGCTTCCCGTGCTCGGCTGGTGGCCCGTAACGCTGGCGGATCATCTCGCCACCTGGCTGGCGACGGATCAGCCCCGCGCCGTCCGCCGCTGGGCGTCAGCGGTGAACGCACGCGCGGTGACACTGCCGACGGTGCCGCCGAACGTGAACACCGCGGCGGATCTCGCGGCGCTCGACCGCTAGCTCAGGCGATCCAGCGCCAGATGCCCGCCGGCCATCCCGCGAGCGGAATATGCGCCCAGCTCGCCGCGAGCCATACGACCGTCCCGCCGGCCAGCGCATGCATGCCGATCTTGCCCATCCGCGCGCGACCGCCGGCAATGGCGGCAAACGGCCAATAGCTCGTCCGCCGCTCCCACTCGCGCCAGAAGTCGGGCTGCAGCCGCTCCTTTTTCCGGTCCTGCAGATGCGCGCCGACCAGCGCGAGCACGATGATCGCCAGCGCCAGCACGATGTTCGACGGGTCGGGAAAAACGAGGATGTGGACCACGCCCCACAGGGCAAATCCCCACATCATCGGATGGCGGGTGATCGCGAATACGCCGCGCGCCTCGGGCACGCTGCCCGCCGCGGCTTGCGGCAGGGCCGGGTTGCGGATCAGCGATCCCATGAACAGGATGGCGCCCGCCAGCATCAGCAGGGTGCCGATCGCCCACAGAACGTCGCCGACCGGCCAGAGCGGCACAGCGGGCGGCGCGGCGCGATAGGCCAGCGCCAGCCAGCCGAGCGTCACTGCGGCAACCAGGCTGTAGATGCCCAGAAAGCCCCTCTCGCCGACGGCATCCACGATCGGTCGTCGCAGCGGGTGCGACAGGATGAAATGGGTGCCTACGAACGCCAGTGCTGCCGCCACGACATTACCCATCGGTGCCTCTCTCGCCGGTTGATCCTAGGCCTTGATCTCCTCGCCGCCACTCCGGTGTGTTCCGGAGCGGCGGGTTTGTGCGTGGTGGCGGAACGCGCTCAGTGCCGCGTCTCCCCGCGGGTATCCAGCCCGGCCGCCTCCGGCTGGGCGAGTTCCGCCTCGCCCGCCATGGCATGATCCACGTCATCGCGCAGCGTGTCGAGGTGCATCCAGCGGCGCACCAGCGGGCTGAGCGCGAGGACGGCCGCCGCGATGCCGATCGTCCACCAGCCGATGGTGGAATAAACCGCCAGGGTCGCCTCCTTGGTCATCTCGCCGCTTTCGCCGCCGGTCGCTTCGCCGATCTTGCCGGCCACGAAATTGCCGACTGCGGTCATGTAGAACCAGGCGCCCATGATCAGACTGGCGAGGTGCTTGGGTGCCAGTCGGTTCATCGCGCTGAGGCCGACGGGCGAGAGGCAAAGCTCACCGGTGGTCTGCAGGAAGTAGATGGCGAACACGAAGAACACCGGCGTCGCGACTTCCAGGCCGACGCTCTGCGCGCCCCAGACGAAGACAAGGAAGGACAGGCCGACCTGAACCAGCGCAAGGCCGAATTTGGCCGGCGCCGACGGCTCGAGGCCGCGTTTGCCCAGGAAAACCCACAAACCGGCGAAGATCGGGCCGAGCAGCACGATGTAGATCGGGTTGATCGACTGGAACAGCGACGCCGGCACGCCGCCACGATCGACATAGCGGTCGGTATACAGGTTGAGGCTGCCGCCAGCCTGTTCGAACAGACCCCAGAAGACCGGGTTCAGCGCGATCAGGAACAGCACCGCGAACATCCGGTCGCGCGCATGCGGCTCCAGCTTGAAGCTCTCGAACAGCACGTAGCCGAGCATGGCGATGCCGGAAATGATCAGCAGCGTCTGGATAACATCCTGATATTGCACCAGGGCCCAGATAACCGCGACCGAAGCGAGGCCGACGCCATAGAGCGACCATTCGGTTCGCGCTGCCAACGGCCGGGGCGCCTCGCCCTTGCCCAGCAGCAGCGGCTTGCCCAGGATGAACACGATAAGGCCCGCCAGCATGCCGACGCCCGCCGCGCCGAAGCCATAGGCCCAGCCATAGGTCTCGCCCAGCCAGCCGGCCATGATCGTGCCGATCGCCGCGCCGGTGTTAATGCCGATGTAGAAGATCGTGTACGCACCGTCCCGGCGCGTGTCGGTCAGCGGATAGAGCTGGCCCACGATCACCGAGATGTTGGCCTTCAGGAAGCCGGTGCCCACGATGATGAAGGCCAGCGCCAGCCAGAAGATGTTGATCGCCGCCGAACCCTGGCCGCCATCGCCTTCCACCGCCATCAGCAGGTGCCCCAGCGTCAGCATCACGGCACCGAACGTCACCGCCTTGCGCTGCCCCAGGAATCGATCGGCCAGATAGCCGCCCAGCACCGGGGTGATATAGACCAGGCTGGTGTAGGCACCGTAGATCAGGTTGGACTTGCCGTCATCGAACAGCCAGTGCTTGGTCAGGTAAAAGATCAGCAGTGCCCGCATGCCGTAATAGGAGAAGCGCTCCCACATTTCGGCAAAGAACAGGACGTACAGCCCCTTGGGATGACCCAGAAATTCCGGGCCCTTCTTGACGACGCCGGCGACACCGCCGGCCAACAGGATCGCAAGGAAGCCGAATGCGATCAACGGGATGATGGGCAAGAATACGCTCCCCGATGGTACGATGCCGGGGGAAACGGGGCCCCCCTAAAGGAATCAACCTAGCGCGCAAATCGGCAAGACCAAAGCAGTTGTTGCGATTGCAACGACCGCGCTGGCGATCCCAAGCCGCTACTCTTGCCTTATCGGGCGCGAAACAACCCGCCCAGCACGCCGCGCACGATCGAGCCCATCAATCCGCCGCTCGCCCTCTTGCGGCCGGAGCCGAATACCTGTCTGCCCAGCTCGTTGGCCACCTGGCGCCCGATCGAGGAGCCGGCCGCGCGGGTGGCGGAGGCGATGGCCTGATTCCACGGGGAGGCGCGCTGCTCGCGCTCGGCAGCGCGGGCCGCACTGGCGTCCGCCTTGTCACGCCCGTCCGCTGCCTTGCCCGCCTCTGCCTCCTCGCGCTCCTGCACGGCTTGCGCAGCGCGCGCGGCGAGCAGTTCTTCGGCGGATTCGCGATCCACCGCCTGATCATATCGGTCGCCGACCGCGTCCGTGCTCAGCAGGATGCTGCGCTCCTCTGCCGTTATCGGTCCCACGCGACTGGCCGGCGGACGGATCAGGCAGCGTGTAACAGGGGAGGGCGCGCCGTCCGGCTGCAACAAGGACACCAGCGCCTCGCCGATCTTCAGCTCGGTGATGGCAGCCGCCACGTCAATCCCGGGGCTGGCGCGAAAGGTGGTGGCCGCGCTGCGCACCGCCGCCTGATCGCGCGGCGTGAAGGCGTTCAACTTGTGCTGGATGCGGTTGTTGAGCTGCCCCGCCACTGTATCGGGAATGTCGATCGGGTTCTGTGTGATGAAGTAGACGCCAACTCCCTTGGATCGGATCAGCCGCACCACCTGCTCGATCTTGTCGACCAGCGCCGGCGGGGCGTCGTCGAACAGCAGGTGCGCTTCGTCGAAGAAGAAACACAGCTTCGGGCGATCGGGATCGCCGATTTCGGGCAGGGTTTCGAACAATTCCGACAGCAGCCACAGCAGGAAGGTGGCGTAGAGCTTCGGCGCGGCCATCAGCCGGTCCGCGGCCAGAATGTTCACCACCCCGCGCCCGCTGTCGTCGGTGCGCAGGAAATCGGCAAGGTCGAGTGCCGGCTCGCCGAAGAAACGCTCGCCGCCCTGGCTGCGCAGCTGCAGCAGCGCACGCTGGATGGCGCCGACCGACTGCTTCGATACATTGCCGTAGGTGCTGGTGAGTTCGCGTGTCCGCTCCGCGCAATGCGCCAGCATCGCCTGCAGGTCATCAAGATCGAGCAGCAGCAGGCCGTCTTCGTCCGCGACATGGAAGGCAATGGTCAGCACGCCTTCCTGCACCTCGTTCAGCCCCAGCAACCGGGCGAGCATCAGCGGGCCCATTTCCGATATGGTGGTGCGGATCGGGTGGCCCTTTTCGCCATACAGGTCCCAGAATTGCACCGGCGCCTCGACGTAATGCCAATCTGAAAGGCCGATGGCGCTCGCGCGCTCGGCAAAGGCCGTGTGCGCCTTGGCGAGCGGCGATCCCGGCATGGCAAGCCCGGCGAGGTCGCCCTTCACATCGGCGACGAAGCAGGGGACGCCTGCGGCGGACAGGTTTTCGATGATGCCCTGCACGGTCACGGTCTTGCCGGTGCCGGTTGCGCCCGCGATCAGGCCGTGCCGATTGGCTAGGCGAAGGTTCAGCTGCTGCGGATTGGCGCCGTTCTCGCCTGCGCCGATGAAGATCGTGTCGCCCATGTCGCCCTCCCGCCCCTGATCTTTTCTATGATCTCGCGCCCGCCCATGTCGAGCCGTTCGCCGCCTGCTGACCGGCAAAGAAAAGGGGCCCCGCACCGTGGTGCGAGGCCCCCATATCCGTTCGCTGCTATCGCGCTTACTTGAGCTTGACGGCGATGAACACGGCCGGGTTGCGACCGCGGACCACCGACAGCAACACCTGCGGGCGGCCGGCGGCCTTGGCCTGCTGCACCCCGCGGGCGACATCGGCCGGGGTGCGCGCCGGCACCGAGTTGACCGATACGATCACGTCGCCGCGGCGCAGCTTCTGGCCGGCGTCGCTGGTCGCATCCACCGCACTGATCACGACACCCTGCACGGTGGAGTCGACGCCCACCTGACGCGCGATCGCCGGGGTCAGCGGCTGCACCGTCACGCCGATGCCATTGGCATCGCCGGCCGCCGGTGTTTCCGATTCATCATTCTCGGAGAAGCTGTCGTCATTGCCGAGCTGCTGGGCGAGTTGCTCCTCGGCCGGGCGAACCGCCGTGGTGACCGTCACGCTGGTGGGGCGGCCATCGCGGATCACGTCCAGCTTCGCCTGCTCGCCCGGCGGCACATTGGCGACCAGGTACGACAGCGTCGTATCGGGCGTCACCTGCGTACCATTCACGCGCGTCACCACGTCGCCTGCGCGCAGGCCAGCCTTGGCGGCTGGGCCACCCGGCTCGGCGCGGGCGATGATCTCGCCCGAATCCTTCGGGAGGTTCAGCGCCGCCGCGATATCGTCCGTCAGGCGCTGGATGCTGACGCCGATATAGCCGCGCTGTACCGCCTTGCCCTTCATCAGCGTATCAATGATCGGCTTGGCGTCCTCCGCCGGAATGGCGAAGCCGATGCCGATGTTGCCGCCGGACTGGGAGAAGATCTGGCTGTTGATGCCGATCACTTCGCCGTTCAGGTTGAACATAGGCCCGCCCGAATTGCCCTGGTTGATCGAGGCGTCGGTCTGGATGAAGCGGTCATTGGCGCCGCCCTGGCCGGTCACGCGGTGAACGGCGGAAACGATTCCCGCCGTCACCGTGCCGCCTAGGCCGAACGGATTGCCGATCGCCACCACCCAGTCGCCGACGCGCGCACGCGCCGAGTCGCCGAACTTCACGTACGGCAGCGGGCTCTTGGCATCGATCTTCAGCAGCGCGAGGTCGGATGCGGCGTCGCGCCCGATCAGCTTGGCGACATATTCCTTGCGGTCAGGAAGGGTGACCCGGATCGCCTCCACCGTGGCGCGGCTGTTGCCCGGCGCGACCACGTGATTGTTGGTGACGACATAGCCGTCCGGCGAAATGATGAAACCCGACCCCAGCGATTGCGCCTCGCGGGTGACCGGCGCGCCATTCTGGCCGCGACCACCACCAAACTGACCGAAGAATTCGGCGAAGGGCGTGCCGGAGAACGGGTTTGCCGGCTGCGCCACCGTCACGCGCTGGTCGGTGGAAATGTTCACCACAGCCGGCTGCAGCTTCGCCACCATGTCGGCGAAGCTCATCGGCGCGCCGGCGCGCGGCGCAGTGGCCTGGATCGAGCCCGGCTCGTTCTGCGCGCTTTGCGCGGTTGCCGGATTTTGCAGCGCAAGCGAGGCGGCCGTGCCGCCAAGGAGTAGGGCACCAGTGAGGGCGTAGGCGTAACGCACGATCGTCATGTTCCTCTCGTTTGGCCGGATCCGGCCTAACCGTTGGATAATGCCGCCCGGTCGATGAACGGCGTTTGAATATTCAATGAACCAGGCGCGTCCTCGTTGCCGACCTAACGGCCGTTGAATTCCTTCAGATAGGCATTGTCGCGGCTCATGATAATGCTGGTCGACCCTTCCGGACGCGGCCCGCCGTCGGCGCCGAACGTGTGCCGGTAGGACTGCATCGCGCGGTAGAAGTCATAAAAGCCCGCATCCTTGCTGAACGCCTCGGCATAGATACGCGCGGCGGTCGCATCGGCTTCGGCGCGAACGATCTGCGCCTGCTTCTGGCCTTGGGCGCGGATCGTGTTCGCCTCCTGCTGGCGCGCGGTGCGCATCCGCTGCAGCGCGCTGTCGAGCGGGCTGCCGTCGGGCAGGTCCGCATGCTTGATGCGCACGTCCACGATCGTGGCGCCATATTGGCGGGCGTCACGCTGCAGCGACGCCTGGATCGCATCCATCACCTTGCCGCGTTCCGGGCTCAGCAGCACCGCAAACGGCACCTTGCCAAGCTCGTTGCGCAGTGCCGTGCCGAGCAGCGGGCGAAGCTGATCCGCGACACGCTCCTCGGTGTTGGAGGTGCTGCCGGTGGAGGTCACGGCGCGCAGCGGATCGACGATACGAAAGCGCGCAAAGGCATCCACGTTAAGCCGCAGCTGGTCGGTGGAAAGCACCAAAGTATTGTCGAGATCGGCGTCCAGCACACGCTTGTCGACCCACACGATCTTGTCGATGAACGGGATGCGCGCGATCAGGCCGGCGCCCGTGCGGCCGATCACCTGGCCGGGCTGATATTGGTTCACCGGCTGGCCCACCGGATTGTTGAGCCGCAGCACGACGGCCTGCTTGGTCTCCGGCACGATCGCGAAGGTCATGGCGGCGAGGATCGCGGCGGCCAGCACCAGAAAGGCGATGGCGACCGGGTTACGGGTCACGCCGCTCATCGTGCGCCTCCCTGCGGCTGGGCAACGTCAACCTGCGGTTCCTGCAGCTTGCGCGCGCGATCCAGCGGCAGCAGCGGGGCGACGCCCGGCGTTTCCACGATGGTCTTGTCGGTCTTGGCCAGCACGGCCTCCATGGTCTCGTAATACATGCGGCGGCGCGTCACTTCGGGCGCAAGACGATATTGTTCGTACACCTTGTCGAACGACGCGGCCTCGCCCTGCGCCCGCGCGATCACCTGCTGCGAATAGCTGCGCGCGTTGTTGAGATTGGCTACCGCCTCCTGCTGCGCCGCGGTCACCGCGTTGAAATCGTCGATCAGGCTGGCCGGTGCCGCCGCCTGGCGGATCGAGACGCCCTGCACGCGCACGCCGGCGTTATAATCGTTCAGGATCTGCTGCATCATCTGCGCGACCCGCGCCTCGATGTCGGTCCGGCCGGCGCCGATCGCCTGGTTCAGCGTGGTTGTCGCCAGCACGGCGCGCATCGCGCTTTCGGCCGTGGCGCGCACGGTTTCCACCGGATCCTTGATCTCGAAGACGAAGTCGCGCGGATTATCCACCCGCCAGCGCACGGTATAGGCCAGGTCGATGATGTTCTGGTCGCCCGTCAGCACGTTTTCGCTGCCGTCGCGGGGGAATTCATCCACGCGCACCGCTTCCACGTCCACCTTCTGCACCGCCACCAGCGGGGCCGGCAGCGTCAGGCGGAAGCCCGGCTCCAGCATGCCGGAATAGCGGCCCAGAAACGTCACCACGCCGCGCTGCTGCGGCCCGATCTGGTGGAGCGACGTGAAGATCACCCACACGGCCACCACCAGCGCCAGGCCGATCAGCCACAGGTTGCGCGGATTGGTGCCGAGCGGCAGCTGCGGGCCGCCGCTGCCACCGCCGGATCCGCCGCCGCGCGCCTTTTTCAGGAACTCGTCCAAGGCGGTCGGCTTGGCCGCGCCCTTTCGACCGCTGGGCGGCACCGCCCAGGGATTGCGCGGCGCACCGCCATTGTCGTCGCCACCGCCGCCGCCCCAGGGTCCGTTGGAGGAGTCGTTCATCAGGATCGAAGGTCGGCGCAGCCACTGTGGCAGGATGGTCATGTCAGTCTTTATAGGTGTCCTGTCTGCGAAAAACAGTGCCCACTCGGCCGCGAAGGGCGTAACGGCCCGTGGTCATGGATCAGAATGACGTGAAACAGGCGGTAGCCGCCGTTGCCGGCGCGCGCGCCACGGTGCGGGTCGAGGGTGAGCGGGTCGGCGTGGTGCTGGACGCCACGGGGCTGGACGCAAAGGCGCGGGATGCGCTGGAGGCGGCCGTCCGCATGGCGGCGGGCCCGGCCGCGCGGGTGGTGGTAACGGCGGAGCGCGCCAGCCGAAAGCTCATCGCGGTCGCCAGCGGCAAGGGCGGTGTCGGCAAGTCCACGCTCGCGGCGAACCTCGCGATTGCGCTTCGCCAGCATGGTCGCCGGGTCGGGCTGGTCGATGCGGACATTTACGGTCCCTCGCAGCCGCGCCTGATGGCGGCGGAAGGGCAGCGGCCGGAGGCGAAGGACAAGGTGCTGTTGCCGGTGTCGACGCCTTATGGGGTGCCGATGCTGTCGATGGGCCAGCTGATCGAGCCGGGAAAGGCGATCGCCTGGCGCGGGCCGATGGCCGCCGGTGCGCTGGGGCAATTGGTGGAGGCCGATTGGGGCGCTGCCGACACGTTGGTGCTGGATCTGCCGCCGGGCACGGGGGACGTGCAGTTGACGATGATCCAGAAATATCGCCCCGCCGGCGCGGTCATCGTCTCCACCCCGCAGGATCTGGCGCTGATCGATGCGACGCGCGCGATCGACCTCTTCAACAAGGCCGGCGTGCCGATCATCGGTCTGGTCGAAAACATGGCCGGCTATGTCTGCCCGCATTGCGGCGAGGCGTCCGACCCGTTCGGTCAGGGCGGCGCGGAGGCGGCGGCGCGCGATCTGGGCGTGCCGTTTCTGGGTCGTGTGCCGCTGACCATCGGCATCCGCACCGCTTCCGATGCCGGGCGTCCGCCGGCTGCCGAGGCGGACGACGCGATCTTCCGCCCACTTGCTGGGCGGGTTGCCGACTGGCTTGAAACCGGCGGAGGCGGCGCGCGTTAGCAACGGACCGGTCGTGCCGTATGCATCAGGGCTGCGGCACGAGCGGACCCCGGCGAACGGCTCCTTTGCACGGGATGCCGTGAACGGGTCCACCCACGTGTCGAAAGGCCCATCATGCCCCTGACCGCCGATGCCGACATCAAGGCGCTGCTAGAGGAAACGCGCACCATCGCGCTGGTCGGAGCTTCGGACCGTCCCGATCGCCCGAGCTATGGCGTGATGCGCGAATTGCAGGCGCACGGCTATCGCGTGATCCCGGTCAACCCACAGATCACCGGGGAGCATGTTCACGGCGAATATGTCTTTCGCGAGCTTTCCCAGATCGGCGAGCCGATCGACATGGTCGATATCTTCCGCCGGTCGGAAGCGGCGGGCGATGCGGTGGATGAGGCGATCGCCGCCGGCGCGAAATCCGTCTGGATGCAATTGGGCGTCATCAACCAGCAGGCGGCCGCGCGTGCGGAAGCGGCGGGGCTGAAGGTCGTCATGGACCGGTGCCCTGCGATCGACATCCCGCGCCTGGGCGTGGCCCGGATCGAGAGCTAGGCGCCGGTCGACCGGTTCGTGCCGCTTCCGCTCGGCTGCACAAGGGAGATGCTGGCGCACGCACCGTCCGTCGGCGCCATGTCGCCCACTTTCTCCCTCTGGTTCCGGTCGCCGCGCCAGCAAACAGCCGGGTTGTCACACGTGAATTCACCTTGTCGCCCGGTTGGACGTGCCGCATGCAGGGGTGAGAACCGGCAACAAGCCGGCGCAAGAGCTTAGGAGGGGGCGACATGGACGAACCGATCACCCAGGTTCATGGCCGTGCCGGGCAGCGCGATCTGACCAAAGGTCCGATCGGCTCGGCGCTGCTGATGTTCGCGCTTCCCACTCTGGCATCCAATGTTCTGCAGTCGCTGAACGGCTCGATCAACACGATCTGGGTCGGCCGCTTCCTGGGCGAAGGCGCGCTGGCCGCCACGTCCAACGCCAATATCATCATGTTCCTGATGTTCGGCGCCGTGTTCGGCTTCGGGATGGCGGCGACCATCATCGTCGGCCAGAGCTGGGGTCGGCGCGATGTGGAGGCGGCGCGACGTGCCTTCGGCTCCGCCATCGGGCTGGTGCTCGCCGGTTCGGTGATCGTGGGCACGCTGGGCTGGATCTTCGCGCCCGAAATCCTCGTCGTCCTCGCCACTCCGCCGGACGCGTTCGAACCGGCGCTGGATTATCTGCGCGTCATCTTTCTCGCGCTGCCGCCGTCCATGCTGCTCGTGCTCATGTTCATGGGTCTGCGGGGCACCGGCGATTCCGTCACGCCCTTGTGGTTCATGGGGCTCGCCGTTCTGGTCGATGCGGTGATGAACCCGTTGCTCATCGCCGGCATCGGGCCGTTCCCCCGCATGGGCATCGCCGGCTCCGCTACGGCTACCCTGATCGCCAATATCGTCGCGCTCGGCGCGCTGGTGGCGTGGATCGCGTGGCGCGATCTGCCGCTGCGGTTGAAGGGCGCGGAGATCCGCTACATCCTTCCCGAGCGCGAACTGGTCCGTACGATCGTCGGCAAGGGCGTGCCGATCGGCGCGCAAATGCTGGTTCTTTCGGTGTCAGCGCTGGCAATGGTCGGCCTCGTCAATCGCAGCGGCATCGATACCGTCGCGGCCTATGGGATCGTGCAGCAGCTCTGGGGCTATGTTCAGATGCCCGCCATGGCGATCGGCGCTGCCGTGTCGGCGATGGCGGCGCAGAATATCGGTGCCGGCCGCTGGGATCGCGTCGCGCGGATCACGCGCGCCGGCCTCATCTACAATATCCTTATCACCGGCGCGACGGTGGCGCTGGTGC
>NZ_LSKH01000248.1:0-15583 GCF_001557395.1 Sphingomonas sp. CCH5-D11
GGCATCGGGGGACGATGGCAGAACCGCCGACCCGGCGGCGAAATTGAAGATTCCCGCCGCCGCCACCGGCAACGGATCAGCGGCGCTCTTCGCCGGCGCCGCGCCGAAGCCTGCCCGCAGGCCGCTGATCAATGCCTTGCGATCGAGCTGCTGATTGGCCTGAAGCAACACAAAGAAGCCCACGAGGAGCAAGGCCAGGTCGGCAAGCGTGATGAGCCACAGCGGGCGGCCCGGTGGGCTGGCGGGGAACTCGTCGGCGAATGTCATGCCGCCGCGCCCGACCTTTCAACAGCCCAGTCGGCGGGCGCCTCTACGGTGCGATGCATCGGCGTTACGCTGGCGCTTCGTGGCTGTTCACGCGCTGCCAGCGCGACCAGCGGTGCTTCCAGCCGGACGCGCTCGAATGCCTCGGCGCGTGCTGCGGCACGCAGTCGGGTAGCGACGGGCATCGCGACAAGGTTGCCGAGCAGCGCGCCGTACAGCGTCGCCAGCAGCGCAACCGCCATCGCCCCGCCGATCGCCTGCGGGTCCGTCATCTGAACGAACATCGCCACCAGGCCGACAAGCGTGCCGACCATGCCCATTGCCGGCGCGGCTTCCGCCATGCCGGCCCAGACATCGGCAGCGGCGACGTGCCGCTCGATCCTTGCGCGGCGCAGGTGCTGGAGATGCGCCTCGACGTGCTGCGGGCCAAATCCGTCGACGATGTCAGCTATGGCAGCGGCGACATCAGGGTCGGCAATAACCGACTTGTCGAGCGCGACGGCGCCGTGGCGGCGAGCGATGCGGCCCAGGGCGGCGATCTGCTGCAGCAGCGGATCGGCCGAGAAGCGGCGACGCGGCAGCGAGCGCAAGGCAACAATCGCTCGTCCCAGATCGCGTGTCGGCGTGCGCAGGATCGCGGCGACGATCGTGCCACCACCTACGATTGCCAGCGCAATCGGATCGAGAAAGGTGCCAAGGTTCATGCGCGGGCCCCGAGGTTCATGCGCGGGCTTCTGCAAACGCTGGGCCAGTTTGGTTAAGCGCTTGCTCGTCACCTCCCGTTCGTCCCACATCAAGTCGAGGGACGAACGCACCTTCGTCATGCCGGGCTTGTCCCGGCATCCAGGGTGCCGCCCATCTCCGCCGGCGAGTGCCCGCAGGGCTGGATGCCGGCACAAGGCGGCATGACGGAGTGGGATCGCCGTCCCGTTTGATCACTCCCCGGCAATCATTGCCGGCCGCCCGGCAAGCCTTTGCCGCCCTGCCCTGCCGCCAGCGGCAACGCGCGTCGGCAAGCCGTTCTGGCACGCCCCTTGCTGATCGTTCCGCGCACAGGAGGTGCGGGAGTTCACATGGCCAACGGCAATCTGTTCGGAGTTCACGGTGCGGCGCTCGAGGTGCGGGCGCAGCGGATGAACCTGCTCGCCTCGAACATCGCCAATGCCTCCACGCCTAATTTCAAGGCGAAGGATATCGATTTCACCCAGGCGCTCGCTTCGGTCGAGCGGCAGGGCGGGATCGATGGGGCGACGCTGTACCGGACGCCGGACTCGCCCTCCATGGACGGCAACACGGTGGAGCTCAGCAAGGAGCAGACCGCCTTCGCAGAGAACGCCGTGCAGTATCAGACCACGCTCTCGTTCCTGAACGGCCGCATCAATCAGCTCACCCGCGCGCTGAAGGGAGAATAACCCATGGCGAACCAACCACTTTCCATCTTCCAGGTCGCCGGGCGGGCGATGTCCGCGCAGCTCGTGCGGATGAACACCACGGCGTCCAATCTCGCCAATGCGGGCGCGGTCAGTGGCTCGTCCGAGACCGCCTATCGCAGCATGAAGCCGGTGTTCCGCACCGAATTCGATCAGGCGACCGGCATGGCCACGGTCAATGTCGAGCGCGTGGTCACGGCGGGTGAGGAGCCGATCAAGATCCGCGATCCGAACAACCCGATGGCCGATGAAGAGGGCTTTGTTTACCAGTCCGCCGTTGATGAAACGCGCGAGCTGGTCGACATGATGGAGACCGCGCGCTCCTATCAGAACAACGTGGAGGTGATGAACACCGCCAAGTCGTTGATCGTCGACACGCTGAAGCTGGGGCGCTGATAGATGGCCTCCTCCTTCGACAGCACGATCGCCAGCCTCGGGCTCAGCAGCACGGCGAACACCACCGCAAACACCGCGACGAGCAAGTCGACCTCGCTCGGCCAGGCGGATTTCCTGAAGCTGATGACGGCGCAGATGAAGAACCAGGATCCCTTCGATCCAGTCGACAATACGCAGATGGTTGCGCAGATGGCGCAATTCTCCTCGCTCGCCGGCATCACCGAAATGTCGTCCACGCTGACCGCGATCGCGGAAAAGCTTGGCGCGACCAGCCTGCAGGATGCGGTAAGCTATGTCGGCCGCACGGTGCTGACCGAAGGCAATGTCGCCCTTGGCCGATCTGCGGGCGGCATCGCCGGCGCGATCGAGCTGGAGGGGGACGCGAGCAACGTCACCGTCTCCATCTCCGATGCGAACGGCCAGCTGCTGCACACGGCCGATCTCGGCGCGCAAAAGGCCGGCACGATCTCCTACGATTGGGATGGGCTGGATACGGCCGGCGCGAATGCTGGCACCGGTCCCTTCTCCGTTGTCGTGAGTGCCACCAGCGGCACGCAGGCGATCGGGGCCACCAGCCTCGTCTGGGCGCCCGTCACCTCCGTTTCGACGACCACCGGTTCGCCGGTCCTCACCCTCCCCGGCATTGGCGAGATCCCCGCCAGCGCCGTCCGCCAGATCGGCTGATCCCCTTCACTCCAGCCTTGCCGCTTTTTCAGGAGTTTTCCGATGTCCTTCTACACTTCGCTTTCCGGTCTTCAGGCTGCGCAGACCGACATGTCGACCATCTCGCACAACCTCGCCAACGTCTCGACCAACGGGTTTAAGAAGAGCCGCAGCGAGTTCACCGATATCATGGCGTCTAACTTCACCAGCGATCCGCGCCGTCTGGTCGGGTCGGGCGCGGCACTGGCGCAGAACAAGCAGATGTTCGGCGCGGGCAGCCTCGTCACCACCGGCTCGTCTCTCGACCTGGCGGTGGCCGGTGACGGCTTCTTCGCGGTGAAGACGACGGCCGCCGGCGGCAGCACGACCGCTTATACGCGCAACGGCAGCTTCGGCGTCGACACGAACCGCTACATCACCGACGCGCAGGGCAGCCGCCTCCAGGCCTTCGCGGTCGAGACGGACGGCACCGTGCCCGGCGCCGGCACGCTGATCGACGTCCGCGTGCCGATGACCAGCGGCACGGCCACCGCGACCGGCAGCGTCACGTTGAAGGCCAATCTCAACAGCGGCGCGGCCGCTTCGGATGCGGAATTCAGCCGCACCAATCCGGCGAGCTATGCCAGCGCGACCAGCACCACCATCTACGACGCGGCCGGCAATCCGCAGACGCTGACGAACTATTTCGTCCGCAAGGAGCCGAGCGATGCGGCCAGCACCGCCAGCGAATGGACCGTGCACAGCTTCGTCGGCGACGTCGAGATGAACGAGGGCGGCACGGACATCGCCTTTGACGCGGACGGCAATCTGCTGGGCAGCGCCACCCTGACGCTCGCCTTCCCTGACGCGGGCGACGCGACGCGCGCGCCGATCAGCTTCGACCTGACCGGTTCCACCGCCACCAAACAGGCGTTCAACGTCGCCTCCCGCTCGCAGGATGGCACCGCGCTGGGTGAGTTCGCGGGCATCACGGTGGACAGTGCCGGCATCATCACCGCCAGCTATTCGAACGGTGATGCGGTGAAGCTGGGCAAGGTCGCGCTGGCGAACTTCGTCAACCCGACCGGCCTGCGCCAGAACGGCGGCCAATATTGGAGCTCCACCGGCCTGTCCGGCACCGCCACCATGGGCGCGGCGAACGAGAACGGCTTCGGCAAGCTGATGTCCGGCACGATCGAGGGATCGAATGTCGACATCACCGAGGAACTGGTCGAGCTGATCGCTGCGCAGCGCAACTTCCAGGCGAATGCCAAGGCGCTCGATACCTCAAGCCAGATCTCGCAGACGATCTTCAACATCCGCGCGTGATTCTGGCCTGACTCTTGCTCTTCCCCGTTCGGACTGAGCCTGTCGAAGCCCGTGTGCCGCCGGCACGCTTTTCGACAAGCTCAGGACGGACGGAAGAAGGATCGAGGACCGAGTAGATGGACAAGCTGGTCTATACGGCGGCGACGGGTCTCAAGGCGCACATGGCGGCGCAGGCCGCGATCGCCAACAACATGGCAAACGCGTCCACCACCGGCTTCCGCGCCGATCGTGTGGTGTTCGATCGTATCGAGCTGAAGGGTGGCGGCGCGCGGTTCGACGCGCGCGCGCCGGCGGCGCAGGAAGTGACGGACGCCGACCGCAGCGTCGGCGCGATGATCCAGACCGGCCGCAACCTCGACGTTGCGCTGACCGACAGCGATACCTGGCTCACCGTGCAGTCGCCGGACGGAACGGAGGCCTATACCCGGCGCGGCGACCTCACCGTTACCGCATCGGGCACGCTGCAGACGGGCGACGGCTATCTGGTGATGGGCTCCGGCGGCCCGATCACCATTCCGCCCTATAGCTCGCTGTCGATCGGATCGGACGGGTCCATCTCCATCGTTCCGCAGGGCGGCACGGCCACCGACACAACCGTGGTCGACAAGCTGAAGCTCGTCTCGGATCGGGGGTCTTCGACGGTGAAGGGCCTCGACAATCTGATGCACGTACGCGGTGGCGGTGTGCTGCCGGAGAACATGGACGCCAAGATCGCGTCCGGCACGCTCGAACAGAGCAACGTCAACATGACTCAGGTGCTGGTCGACATGATCGAGAACCAGCGAAGCTACGAGGTCCAGGCCAACCTGCTGAAGGAGGCCAAGACCATGGACGAAGGCGCCGCCTCCGTCATGCGGATGCCGGGGTAATCGATAACCACCGTTCGTGCTGAGCCTGTCGAAGCACGTGCGCCACGATCACGCCCGCCCAGAACATGCACTCGACAAGCTCAGTGCGAACGGATTGAGGGATAGAACGCCATGACCACCGCCGCCATGCACATCGCGCGCACCGGGCTCGACGCCCAGGATACGCGCATGCGGGTGATCTCGAACAACCTCGCGAACGTGAACACCACGGGGTACAAGCGTGATCGCGCGTCGTTCGAGACGCTGAGCTATCAGGTGATCACCGCCCCGGGTGCGCAGTCGACGCAGGAAACGAAATACGCCACCGGCCTGAACCTGGGCACCGGCGTGCGCGTGCAGAGCAATGCGCGGATCGACACGCAGGGGTCGCTCAACACGACCGGCAACAGCCTCGACATGGCGCTGGACGGCGACGGCTATTTCCAGGTGCAGCTGCCGGGCGGCCAGCTTGGCTATACCCGCGCCGGCAATTTCTCGCGCTCGCCCGAGGGCCTGCTGATCACCAGCGAGGGGTATCAGGTGATGCCGGGCATCAACGTGCCCGAGAACGCCACCGCGATCACCATCGGCATGGACGGCACCGTCTCCGCGACCATCCCGGGTCAGGCGGAAGCATCCAACCTCGGCCAGATCCAGGTGGCGAGCTTCCCCAACACCGCCGGCCTCCAGTCGATCGGCGACAATTACCTGATCGAGACCGCCGCATCCGGCACCGCCAACATGGGCGTGCCGGGCGAGGACGGCCGCGGCAAGATCCGCCAGGGCATGCTGGAGGCGTCGAACGTCAACGTCGTCGAGGAGCTGGTCGACATGATCGAGACGCAGCGCGCCTATGAGGTTAATTCCAAGATGATCTCGGCGACCGACGACATGCTCAAATACGTCAACCAGAACATCTGATGACGGATCGAACGATGCGTGTTCTCGCTCTTGGCGCGGTGGCGCTGCTGGTCTCGGCACCGGCACAGGCTGGGCTGTTCGGCAAGAAGAAGCCGGCGGAGGATTTCACCGCCGTGCATCCTCTGCCCGTTGCCGCGCCCGCCCCGGCACCGGCAACCGGTGCGATCTTCCAGGTGGCGGACGGCTATGCCGCGCTGCACGAGGGCTGGCGCGCGCGGCGCGTCGGCGATCCGCTGACCATTGTGCTGGTGGAGCGCACCGCGGCGTCCAAATCCTCGACCTCCAAGCTCGATTCGGGCGGCGGCTTCGGCCTTACCCCGCCGACCACGGGCCCGCTCAACCTGTTCAACACTACCGACGCCAGCGCCAGCGGCACCCGCAACTTCAACGGCACGGGCACCGCCGGCCAGACCAATTCGCTCTCGGGCGAGATCTCGGTCACGGTGGCGCAGGTCTATCCCAACGGCACCATGCTGGTGCAGGGCCAGAAGCGCGTGACGCTGAATCGCGGCGACGAGTTCATCCAGATCAAGGGCCTGGTGCGTACTGCCGATGTCGACCGCGACAATCGCGTGCTCTCCACCCGCGTCGCCGATGCGCAGATCGCCTATACCGGAAAGGGCGACGTCGCCCGCGCCGGACGGCAGGGCTGGCTCAGCCGCTTCTTCCAGGTGGTGAGCCCGTTTTGATGGCCCGCCCGCGCCTCTCCTCTCCCGTCCCTGCTGAGCTTGTCGAAGGACGTGCCACGCGCGCTGACGCCCGGGGCACGAGCTTCGACTGGCTCAGCCCGAACGGGGATGGGGTATGGCAAAGGCACTCACTTATCCCCGCATTAACCAAGCCTCCGCTAGCCCGAGCATCATGACCATGATCCGCACCCTTCTCGCCTGCATCGCCGCGCTCCTCGTCGCGACGCCCGCCGCGGCCGACCGGATCAAGGATCTCGGCGGCTTCCAGGGCATCCGCTCGAACCAGCTGACCGGCTATGGCGTGGTCGTCGGACTGCCCGGCACGGGCGACGACAATCTCGAATATACCGTGCAGTCGATGAAGGCGGTCGCCTCGCGCTTCGGCCTCCAGCTGCCGCCCAATGCGAACCAGGGTTTGAAGAATGCCGCGGTGGTGATGATCACCGCGGAACTCCCGGCATTCGCCAAGCCCGGCCAGCGGATCGACATCACCGTTTCCTCGATGGGCAAGGCCAAGTCGCTGCGTGGCGGCAGCCTCATCATGGCCCCGCTGCTCGGCGCGGACGGGCAGATCTACGCCATGGCGCAGGGTAATCTGGCCGTCGGCGGTCTCGGTGCCGAGGGAAAGGACGGCTCGCAGATCGTCGTGAACACGCCGTCGACCGGCCGTATCCCGGAAGGCGCGACGGTGGAGCGCGCAGTGGCGACCGGCTTCGCCGATTCGCCGAACCTCACCTTCAATCTCCAGCGCGCCGACTTCACCACGGCGCAGAACGTTGCAGCCGCGATCAACCAGAAGCTTGGATTTGGCGTGGCGCAGGCAGTGGACGCGGTGTCAGTCGCGGTACGTGCGCCGATGGGCGCGGACGTGCGCGCCACGCTGATGTCGACGATCGAGAACCTCGACGTCGTCTCTGCCGAGCCGCCCGCCAAGGTGATCGTCAACGCGCGCTCGGGCACCGTGGTCATCAATTCCGCGGTGCGCGTCGGCCCTGCGGCCGTCACCCACGGCAAGCTCACCGTCCGTATCGACGAGAACCAGCGCATCAGCCAACCCGCCCCCTTCAGCCAGGGCCAGACCGCGATGGAGCGCAAGTCCGGCGTCAATGTCGAGGAGGAGAACCGTCCGATGTTCCTGCTCGCCCCCGGGCCGAAGCTGGCCGATATCGTCAAGGCGGTGAACGCCATCGGCGCCTCGCCGGCCGACCTGGTCGCCATCCTCGAGGCGCTGAAGGAAGCCGGGGCGCTGAAGGCGGAGTTAATCGTCCTGTGAGCACCGTCACTCCAGCCACCGCCCCCGCCTCCATTTCCGGCGCGACAGGCCTCGACACTGGTCTGAAACGCACCGCAACGAAGGAAAACCTCGCCGCCGCCGGACAGCAGTTCGAAGCGGTCTTCACGTCCATGATGCTGAAGTCG
Organism: Sphingomonas sp. CCH5-D11; assembly: GCF_001557395.1. Taxonomy (NCBI): domain Bacteria; kingdom Pseudomonadati; phylum Pseudomonadota; class Alphaproteobacteria; order Sphingomonadales; family Sphingomonadaceae; genus Sphingomonas; species Sphingomonas sp. CCH5-D11. Next base: position 7,939 of record NZ_LSKH01000248.1, read on the forward strand.
ATGCGGCAGGCGAAGCTTGCCGAGCCATTGTTCGACAGCCAGGCGATCGACACGTTTCGCGACATGCAAGACCAGAAACTGGTGCAGCAGATGGCGCAGCACACGCCGCTCGGCATCGGCAAGGCGATGACCGAGTTCCTGTCGCGTGCCTTATCCGCCACACCGGCGGAAAATTCGACCTCAAGCTCGGCGACCGGGGAACCGGCCGGCGTTTCTCAATCCGACCTTAACCAGACGGCGGGCATCAAGCCCGCGTGAGCGACCTTCTTTCCATCGGCGCGTCAGGCGTACGCGCGAATCAGGCTGGCCTGGCCGCGGTGTCGGAGAACATCGCGAATGCCGGGGTGTCCGGCTATTCGCGGCGCACGATCGAAACCAGCGAAGTGGTCAGCATCAGTGCCCGCACGGGCCTGACGACCGGCCATGGCGTGTTCGTGACCGGGGTCACCCGCGCTGCGGACCAGTTCAAGGCGGCCGCGGTGCGCTCCGCCGGTGCCGATCTCGCCCGAACGGAAGCAGGCGGCGTATGGCTGGACCGGATCCAGTCTTCGCTGACCGGCTCGGCACTCGACACCCGCCTCACCGCCTTTTTCAATGCCGCCAAGGGCGTGGCGGCCGATCCCACCGCGACTGCACCGCGGGCGGTCATGCTGGAACAGGCACAGGCGCTCGCCGCCGCCTTCACCTCGACCGGCGCCGCGCTCGCCACCGCAACCAGCGAGCTCGACGCGACGGCCGACCAGGCAGTGGCCGATCTCAACGGTTTGTCCGCCGCCCTGGCAAAGGTGAACGACGGGCTTGGTCGCGCGCCGCCGAACTCTACCGGTGCTGCCAACCTGGCCGATCAGCGCGACGAGATATTGGAGCGTATGAGCGCGCTGGTCGATGTCTCCGCCAGCTTCGACGCGGCCGGCCGCGCCACCGTTCGGGCCGGGATCGGCACCGGCGCGGTGCTCGTCAGCGGGACGCAGGCGTCGACGGTAAGCTACGCCCGCAATGCGGAAGGCGCGGTCTCGATCGCGGTGCAAAGCGGCGCCGACGTCGCGATCCTCGCGCCAGGGGGCGGAGCGATCGGCGGGATTGTCGACGGCGCGCAGCGGATCGCCGCCGCGCGCACCGAACTGGCCGAGATGGCGACCGCCTTTGTCGCCGGGGTGAATGGTGTTCAGGCCGGGGGTCAGACGCTGGACGGGGCTGCGGGACAGCCGCTGTTCGCCGTAGGCGCCTCGCCCACCGATATCAGCGTCGCCATGACCGATCCGCGCGGCATCGCGGCGGCCGCGCCGGGCGAAGGCAATCGCGGCAACGGCAACATGGCCGCGCTCGAAAGCCTGCGCAGCAGCGCTGGCTTCGAAAGCGGGTTGAGCAACATGGTATCGAGCAACGCCGCCGCCATTCAGGCGCGCGGCGTGGTTGCCGATGCCCAGTCGGCCATCCACGACAGCGCGATCACCGCGCGCGATGCCATCTCCGGTGTCGACCTGGATCGCGAGGCGGTCGACCTTCTGCGGTTCCAGCAAGCCTATCAGGCGTCGAGCCGGGTCATTTCGATTGCCCGTGATACCTTCCAGACCCTGCTGGATATCGGCTGATGAGCGCCAATCTCTCTACCAATCTGTTCTACAACCGCTCCACCGCGTCGATGCAGAAGCTGCAGGCGCAGTTCGACCGGCTGAACGAACAGGTGTCCACCGGCAAGAAGCTGCTGGCCCCGTCGGACGACAGCGTCGGCTATCAACGGCTGCAAGTGATCAACCGCGCCAACGCCGATGGCGTTCAGGACGCGGCCAATGTCCAGCTCGCGCAAGCGACGCTGCAACAGGCCGGTACCAGCCTGTCGCAGGTCGCCGAGCAGTTGCAGCGCGCGTCGGAACTGGTGATCCAGGGCAAGACGGGCACGAACTCCGCCTCCGCGCAGGAGGCGATCGCTACCGAGCTGGAGGGCATTCTTCAATCGGTCGTCTCGCTGGCAAACGGCAAGGATGCCCGCGGCATGCCGCTGTTCGGCGGCAAGGATGACGCTGCTGCCGTAACGGCGGGCGTGGGCGGCACGCTCGCTTTTGCCGAGGGCAAGGCACCGGCGGTGCCGATCGGGGATGGCCAAAGTGTTGAGGTCACCGTCAACGCCGGTGATTTCCTGGCGGTGAAGGACGGCGGCGATCTCGGCAGCGCCATCGCGGCCATGGTGGCCGCGCTCCGCGCCGGCGAGGCACTGCCGGAAGGTGCCGCTGATACGCTGGCGACCGTTAGCGATCAGGTGACGGCGACACAGGCGTCGCTGGGCGCGCGCGAGGTGCGGGTCGATCTCCAGGCGGCGCAGATCAAATCGGCCGCCGATGATCGCGAGATCACGCGATCGGGGATCGAGGATGCCGATCCGACGGAGACGATCGTCGAACTGCAAAAGACCATGACGGTCCTGCAGGCGACTCAGGCAAGCTTTTCCAAACTCTCAAGCCTTTCGCTGTTCGATTATCTTAGATGATTGAGGGCCTTGCGAGGCGGTACAGCCGAATTTTCCGGTAAAGAATCAGCCCAGTTGTCCGTTTAACATTTCGGATAACGCATCTCCCGGGGATTATCATGTTCGCCGCCATCGGCCTCGTCGTACTCATTGCCATGGTCTTCGGCGGCTTTGCCTTTACGGGCGGTGCGCTTGGGCCGGTGCTGCACGCATTGCCTCACGAGATGCTGATCATCGGCGGCGCTGCAGTGGGCGCGCTGATCATCGGCAATTCCGGCAAGGAACTGAAGGCGATGGGCGGGGGTCTCGCCAAGGTCTTCAAGGGGCCGAAGTACAAGAAGCAGGATTATCTGGACGTCATCTTTCTGGTGTCCAAGCTGATGAAGATGCTGCGGATGGAAGGCCCGATCGCGCTTGAGCCGCATGTGGAGGATCCCAAATCCTCTCCGGTTTTCGCCGAATATCCCCGCCTGGTGGCCGATCACACGCTGGTGAACCTGATCGCCGACACGCTTCGCTTGGTCGTCGTCTCCTCCGGCACGCTGGACGTGCATGCGGTGGAGGACGTGATGGACAATGCCATCAAGACCCACCACCACGAGGTGGAAGGGCCGCACACCACCTTGTCCTCGTTGGCGGATGCGCTGCCCGCACTCGGCATCGTCGCGGCGGTGCTTGGCGTGGTGAAGACCATGGGCTCGATCGATCAGCCGCCGTCGGTATTGGGCGGCATGATCGGCTCGGCCCTGGTCGGCACCTTCCTTGGCGTGCTGCTCGCCTATGGCATCGTCAGCCCGCTCGCTTCGCGTCTGAAGCAGGTGATCGATGCCGATGCGGCGATCTATCATGTGGTGAAGCAGATCATCATCGCCTCGCTGCACGGGCACCCGCAGCCGCTGGTGATCGAGGCCGCTCGGTCGGGCATCGCTCACGTCAACCAGCCCGGCTTTGCCGAGGTGTTCGACGGGCTGAGGGGCAAGTAAGTGGCCGCACGCGCGCCGCACGGAAGCAATCAGCCTCCGAAAATCATCGTCAAGAAAGTCTATATCGAGGGTCACGGCGGCCATCACGGCGGCGCGTGGAAGGTCGCTTATGCCGATTTCGTGACGGCGATGATGGCCTTCTTCCTGCTCATGTGGCTGCTCGGCGCCACCACGGAGAAGCAGCGGAAGGGCATCGCGGACTATTTCGCGCCGACGATCCTCAACACCAAGTCGCTGGGCATCGGCGGCAGCGGTCTGCTGGGCGGACAATCGGTCACGTCCAGCGAGAAGACCGGGCCGCATGACGGCAACTCCCGCATGCCGACCATCGTCTCCAAGGCGGAAGGCTCCGGCGGCCCGCAGATGGGCACTGGCAAGAAGGGGTCGCTGCGCAGCGCCGAGGCGATCGCCGCGGAGGATCGGCGGAATTTCGCCAAGCTGAAGGCGCAGGTCGAACGACAGCTGAAGGAGCGCAAGTCACTGGCGGCGCTCGCCAAGCACATTCGCTTCACCATGACGCCGAATGGGATGCGGATCGATCTGGTGGACGATGCGAATTATTCGATGTTTGCCCTTGGCACCACCTCGCTCGAGAAGGACGCTTCCGCGCTGATCGGCATGGTGGCGGAGGGCATCCGTGCGACGCGAAACCCGATCATGATTCGTGGGCATACCGACAGCCTGCCCTACGGTGATCCGCGGGCGATGAACAACTGGATGCTCGGAACCGCGCGGGCCGAAGCCACGCGGCGTCGCCTGGCGCAGGGCGGCATCCCGGAGAACCGATTCTATCGCATCGAAGGGGTAGCCGATCGCGAGCCGATGATCGTCGAAAATCCGATGGACCCACGCAACCGGCGCGTCGCCATCACCCTTCTGTATCGTGAAGGAGCATTCGGACAATAGTCTGTCCGTAGTGAATGCTTTTAAGCCGCCCGGCGATACTTGGCGGCCGCCCCTCAACCGGGTAGAGACCACCTCTTGTCCCGGGGGGGATCTGTGCTTCTATTATCGTGTTTCAGGGGAGGAAAGGTAACGTCAGCGGCTGCGGCTCTCGCTGCCCTTACGCTGGCTTACCCCGCGCCCGGACAGCAGGCACCCGTCACCAATGCCGAACCTCTGCTGCCTGCGCACACTGGCGATCCGATGGCGATCCGGGCGGAGGACGATCCGCTGCTGGAACTCACCCGCCGCACCGCTTCCGTGGAAACGCTGCGCCAGATCGTTGACGCAACGCTTGCGCGTGCGCCCGAAGCGGCGGAGGCCAGCGCCAACCGCGATCAGGCCGATGCTGCACTTGGCGAGGCCAAATCGGTCCGTCGGCCGACCGTGGATGTCACCATCACCAGCTACAAGGTGCTGTCCCGCAACTTCGGGAACAACATCGAGAACATCATCGAGGAATCGCGTCCGGGCCGCCGCACCGATCAGCTGCTGACGGTGGACCAGCTCCTGCTGGATGGCGGGAGTGCGAATGCTCGCATCGGTGCCGCGCGGGAGCGGCTGCGCGCGGCGGAAACCGACATTCTTGGGGCGCAGGACCGCGTCGCGCTGACGACGCTCGCTTCCTGGTATGACGTATTCACCTATCGCGCGCTGGTGGCGCTTTCCACGTCATTTGCCGCCAGCCAGCGCGAGTTGCGGGTCATGGTGCAGGAACGCATCCGGCGCGGTGCCTCGGCAGAGGCGGACATCGCACGGGTGGACAGTTACATTGCCTCCGCCGATGCGCGGCTCGCCCGCTTTCGCCGGCTCGAGGCGCAGGCCGCGGCGCGGTTCCAATCGTTGACCGGCGCGCCGCCTCCGACGGGTCTCGCCCGCGCGCCCTTCATCGGCCAGGCAACGGTCAGCAAGGATCTGGCGATGGCTCGAGCCGTGAGCGTACCGGCGGTACGCTCCGCCCGATCCGTCGCAGAAGCCGCCCGGAACGATGCGCGCGCCGCGCGGGCCGATCGATTGCCTACGCTCGCCGCCGGTATCGATGCGGGCCGCTACGGCATTTACGAAACGCCGCGCGATTATGACGTGCGTGCTCGCCTCACGCTGCGCCAGCGCCTGTGGGGCGGCATCGAGGAGCGCGATCAGCAGGCGCAGGCCCGCGCCCGCTCGGCTGAGGCGCGCGCCAATCGCGTCCAGACCGAGGCCGCGCGCGACGCCGAAATCGCCTGGTCCGATGTGCAGGCGCTGGAAGAACAGCGCCGTGCACTGGAGGCGACCTATCTCGCGAGCCGCCGGTCACGCGACACGATCGCCGAGCGGTTTCGCGTGGCTTCGGGAACGCTGTTTGACGTGATCGGCGCCGAAGACAGCTATTTCGAGACGGCCGTTGGCTATCTACAATCCGTTACCGAGCTTGATGCCTCACGCTATGTCCTGCTCTCCAGGACCGGCCAGCTCTTGCCGACGCTCGGCATCACCGATCCATCCCAAGGACGCCAGCCATGAGCGACCATACGCTCGTTCCCGATCCCAAGCCGCGCTTCGCGCCCTGGCTGCTCGAACCGATGGTCGAGAACAAGCACACCTATTTCAAGGTGGCGGCAGCGGCGGTGCTCATCAACGTCTTCGCGCTGGTGACCTCGCTGTTCTCGATGGTTATTTACGACCGCGTCATTCCCAATAATGCGATGTCGAGCCTGCTGGCCTTGTCGATCGGCTTTGCCGTCGTCATCGTCTTCGACTTCTTGTTGAAGATGCTTCGCGCCTACTTCGTCGACATCGCCGGCGCCGATATCGACCATCAGGTCGGCGATCGCGTGTTTCGAAAACTGCTGGCGATCCGGCTGGACCACAAAAAGGGATCGACCGGTGCGCTCGCCGGGCTGATGCGCGAGCTTGAGGCGCTGCGTGATTTCTTCGCCTCCGCCACCATGACGGCACTGGTCGATTTTCCGTTTCTGATCCTGACCGTGGCGGTAATCTGGGCGATCGGCGGCAAGGTCGTGATCGTCCTGCTGATCATCATCCCGATCGTGCTGCTGACCGCCTGGGCGACCAATCCGGCGCTGGAGCGGCTGACGGCCAAGACGCTGCGAGAAGGTCTATCCAAGCAATCGGTGCTGGTGGAGACGATCGGCGGGCTGGAAACCGTCAAGGCGTCAGGCGCGGGTCCGATGCTTACCGATCGCTGGCTGAGCGCGGTTCGCCAGCAATCCGATTCCTCGCTTCGCCAGCGGCTGATCTCAAGCATCGCCATCACCGTTGCCGGCTCGGCCAGCACGATCAGCTATGCCGCGGTGGTGATCGTCGGCGTGAACCTGATTGCGGCGCGCGAGCTGACGTCCGGTGGCCTGATCGCCTGCTCGCTCCTGGCCGGCCGTGCGATCGCACCGCTTGCCCAGATTTCGCAACTGCTCGCCCGGCTATCGGCGACCCGCACGGCCTATCGCCAGATCAACGCGATGATGGAACAGCCCAGCGAGGGCCCTGCGGGGGAGCCGCTCCAGATTGCCGCGCTGTCGGGCAAGATCGAGTTCCGCAACGTTACCTTCCGCTACCCCGGCGGCGCCGAGCCGGCGCTTCAGGGCATCTCGTTCACCATCGAGCCCGGCGAGCGCGTCGCGCTTCTCGGGCGCGTGGGATCGGGCAAGTCGACGATTACCCGGCTGATCCTGGGGCTATACCCGCCCGAAGACGGGCTGGTGATGGTGGACGGCACCGATCTGCGCCAGATCGATCCCGCGACGTTGCGCGCCCAGATCGGCGTCGCGATGCAAGACAGCGTGCTGATGACCGGTAGCGTCCGGGAAAACATCAGCCTCGGTCGCGCCAACGTGGATGATGCCGAACTGCTGCGGGCCTCGACCCTGTCAGGCACGCACCAGTTCATGGGACAAATCGCCAACGGCTATGACCTGAAGCTCGCCGATCGCGGTGAAGGCCTGTCGGGCGGCCAGCGCCAGTCGATCGCCATCGCCCGTGCGCTCGCCGGCAAGCCGCCGATGCTGGTATTCGACGAACCATCGGCCAGCATGGATGCTCAGACCGAGCAAGGCCTCATCGAGCGGCTTCAGAACGAGGTACAAGGACGCACCATGGTGCTCGTGACGCATCGCCCGCCATTGCTCCAGCTCGTCCAGCGCATCATCGTCATGGAACGCGGCCGGATCGCTATGGACGGCCCCCGCGACAAGGTGATGCAGCAGCTCACCCGGCCCAAGGTGGCCTGACATCATGTCCCAGCCTCCCGCCCCTGCCT
>NZ_LSKH01000249.1:0-17103 GCF_001557395.1 Sphingomonas sp. CCH5-D11
CCGCCCGCCACGCCCAGAAGTCCGCGCCAAGCGCCTGCACCCCCGATCGTTCAAGGGCCGTCTGTGCCGCTACCGGCTGCGCCAGCAGGAGGCTGAGGATCAAGGCAAGCCGCGCACGCACTTACTGCTTGTTCTTCACGTTGCGGTCGAAGAATTCGGCCATCTTCTTGAAGGCAAAGCGCGTCTGCACCGTGCCTTCATTGTCCCAGCCGTGATTGGCGCCGGGCAGCGTCACCAGCTCGAACGGCTGCTGGTTGGCGATCATCTTCTCGGTCAACGCCACCGTATCCGAATAGAGCACCACGGGATCGCGCGTCCCGTGAATGATCATCAGCGGGTCTTTCACGCCTTGCACTTGATAGAGCGGCGACTGGCGCTCGTACCGTTCCGGCATGTCGGGCCCGGTCGGCGGCCCCATGATCCACATCTGCGACGGGTAAGCGTGCCATACGTTGGTCGCCGGCGCGCCCGCGATCCCCGCGGCATAGACGCCCGGCTTCTTGGCGAGCGACATGATCGTCATCAGCCCGCCATAGCTCGATCCCCACAGCCCGACGCGCTTGGGATCGGCATAGCCCTTCCCGACCAGGTAGCGCACGCCGCTCTCCAGGTCGTTGATGTCCATCGTGCCGTAGCTGTGGTGCTGCGCCTGGTTGTGCGCGCGGCCCTGCCCCCAGGAACCGCGCAGGTTGACGGTCAGGACGATATAGCCCTGCGCGACGAAATATTGGTCGATGCCCCAGGTCGGGTGCGCCCGGCGCCCGCCCCATTGGTTCTGCACCCCGTCCGAATAGACCGATCCGACGATCACCGGATATTTCTTCGCCGGATCGTAATTCGCCGGCAGCATCACGCGGCCGAGCAGGTTCTGCCCGTCGACATGGCTGGGGAATTCCACATAGCCGACCTTCGCCCAGGTCTGCTGATAGAATGCCGGCAGCGGCGACTTGGTCACCTGCACCGCCTTCGCACCCGGCTTCGTGAGATCGGCGAGGTACAGCTCGGGCGGCGTCATGTCGTCGCTGAACCAGTCGGCGGCATGGCGGAAGTCGGGCGAATAGACCGGCTTGTGCGTTCCCGCCGCCGGCCCGCTGACGCGCTCCACCGCGCCGCCCGCAACCGGCACGCGATACACCTGCCGCTCGGCAAGATAGCTCTGGCTCGACAGGAAATAGAGCTGGCGATTGGCGCGATCGACCTCGAACGAGGCGATCTCCCACTTGCCGCTGGTGATCGCGCGCGGCGCCGCGCCGGCCGTCTTCTGGTGGTAGAGATGCGCCCAGCCGTCACGATCGGTCAGGATGATCAGTCCGTCGTCACCGGGCGCCCAGGCGACCTGCCAGTCGGGGCGGATATGGTGCGGCTCGGCGAGCTGGTAGAAGGTCTCGCGCGCACCGCTCGCCACGTCATAGACGTAGATCGTGTGCTCCTTGGCCTCCATGTCGGAGCCGCTGACGAACAGCCGCTTGCCGTCCGATGACAGGCCATAGCCCCAGATATGATGCTTGGGATCGGGCCGCTCGTAGAATTTCGTCGCCCCGCCCGCCAGCGTCACCACGCCGACGCGCGCCTTGGTCGTCTCGTCGCCCGGAAAGGCGCGGATCACGCGATTGTTCTGCGCCTTGCCCTTGGCATAATAAAGGATGTCGCGCTCCGGCATCAGCCGGTCGTCGTCCTGCTCGAACGCGATGGCGCGGCTGTCATCGCTCCACTGGAAATCGCTGATGTAGACCTTGGGATCGTCGTCACCGACCAGCTTGCGCGCGGTCGCGCCGCTCGCCACATCGCGCACCCAGAGCACGCCGCCCAGCGTGACGCGGTTCTTGGGATCCACCGGGCTACCGGAAATGAACGCCAGCTTGGTGCCGTCGGGCGAGACCGCGAGCTTGCGGATCGCCTGCTTGTCGGCCTCCACCCTGGCGATCGTGCCGTTCGCCTCGCGGATGTGAAGCTGCCCGCCCAGCGTAAAGGCGATCCGCCCACGGTCGAGATACACCGCCTGGCCGATGCCATGCGCTTCGGCCTCGGGCTTGGACTCGCGGCCAAGGAACGTCAGCCGCGTCTTGCGGCCGGTCACGGGCGAAAAGGACCAGATGTCCTGGAACGTTGCGCCCTCGTCGTTCCACAGGAACAGCACCGCCGATCCGTCCGCCGCCCAGCTATAGCCGACGGGCTCGGTCCCGACGATGCTCTTGAAGCGATAGAGGTCGTCGATCGACAGCGCCGTGCCCGGGACGCCCGCCGTGCCCGCGACCGGCGTGTCGATCCGCTGCGCCCTCGCCGGCCCCGTTCCCGCCGGTACCGTCCCAGCCAGCAGCGCCACCACCGCGACGCTCTGCGCGATCCCCCGAACGACCTGCGACCTCTTCATACGCCCACCCCTCTGGCACTCTTATCAGCCTGCCGGTGGCGGCACTCCCCGCCACCGGCAGACGCCCCCCGTCAGAACCTCTTGCGGAAGCCCACCGTGAAGCGGCGGCCGATCGCATCATAGGTCTCGCGCTCGTAAAGCTGGAAGGGCGGATCGTGGTCGCCGACATTGTCGATGTTGCCGAACAGCGTGAAGCCGTCCGCCACATCCAGCGACGCGCTGAGGTCGAAATAGCTGATCTCGCCCGTCTCCGGCACCGCCAGCAGCGGCGTCGCCGCGCCGGAGGCGATCGCCGCCGCGATCCGCCCGTCCTTCACCGATCCCAGGAAGCGATGACGCACCGACACCTGGAACGCGTCATTGACATCCCACGTCAGGCGTTGCGTGAACCGCCACTCCGGGTTTGCACTGCCGCAACTGCCCCCGCCGATGAAGCCGGCGCAATCGACCGCCGCGGCGATCGGGCTGCCCTGCGTGATCGACTCGATCAGATAGCTTCCGGTGATGAAATAGCTCAGCCGGCCCAGCGATCCGATCTCATGCGCATAGTCGAGCCGGAAATCGACGCCCGATGTCTTCAGCGAAGCGATGTTCGCGTTGAGCAACGGCACGTCGAACAATTGCCCTTCCGGCGTGCGATTGGCGAGCGGCTGGCAGAAGATGTTCGACAGGGAAAGGTCGCCGCGGCACGCCGTGATGACCTGCTGCAATCCGCCGCCGAAGGCCGCGATCGCATTGTCGATCTTGATGTTGTAATAATCGACCGTCAGCTGGAGATTGCGCACGAAGTCCGGCCGGAACACCGCTCCCAGCGACCAGGTGTCCGACGTTTCTTCCTGCAGGTTCGGATTGCCCCCGGTGATCGCCCGGATCTGCACGTTCTCCTGCTGGAAAATATCAATGACACTGGCCGGCACGCCCAGCGAGTTGACGCAGAAGTCGCGCTCCGCCGCCGTCCGCGTCGCGGTGGCGTTGCAGAAATCGGTCGCCTGCGGCGCCGTGTTGGTCGCGCCAAGGAACAATTCGCTGACGTTGGGTGCGCGCACCGCACGCTGGAAGAGGCCGCGGATCTTGAGGCTGCGCACCGGCGACCATTCGCCGCCCGCCTTCCACGACGTTACCGATCCGGCCGTCGAATAGTCCGAGTAGCGAATGCCGCCTTCGAACGCGAGCGAGTGGATCAGCGGCAGATCGCCGAGCAGCGGCACGATCAGCTCGCCGAAGACTTCCTTGACGTCATAGCTGCCGCCGGTCGGCTGGATGCCCGCCGAGCGCGAAAGCGCCTTGCCCTGCACGTAGAGCTGGTCCGGATTGAACTGCGAGCTTTCCTTGCGATATTCGGCGCCCAGCGCGATGCCCACGTCGCCCGCGGGCAGGCTGAACAACGTGCCGGACACCGTCGCGCCGACCTGCGTCTGGCTTAGCGACGTACGGTTCGTCAGATCCGTGCTGATATAATCGATCATTGGCTGCGTCAGCGAGTTCAACCCGAACGGATTGATCGTCACGCAGCGCGGATCGGCCACCGCGCAGTCGTAGGGATTGGCGGGGTTGGTCAGGAAGCTGTTGGCGAAATTGTCGATCAGGACGCCGCCGCCCTGTTCGTCGGTGATGTTGACGTCGCCGCGATTGTAGAAGACTTCCCACTTCAGCCGGCTCGTCAGGTCACCGCGCAGGCCGACCACGAAGCGCGAGAATTCGCGCGTCTGGTCGCTGGTGCGCGACCCGAAGTCGAGCAGGCGGCGGTTGATGTTGAGCGAGACGAGATTGTCGCCGTCACGGTCGAGATTGGTCGACAGGAAGGTGCGCAGCGACGGCGCGAGATACGGGTTGCGCAGGTCGAGCTGGAAGTTCGAGATGAAGCCCGAGCTGCTCATCGGCACCGCGCCCAGCGTCGAGTTGATCTCGTTGCGGACGTAGGATCCTTCGAAAAAGGCGGTGACGCTCTCGGTGACGTCGTAATGCGCCATCACCGATCCCTGCCAGCGCTTCATCGGCATCTGCAGGTTGGTGAACGGCCGGTCGTTGAACCCGTCCGCCGTCTGATAGGCGCGCCAGCCCTCCGGCGCGAAGAAAATGCCCGAGGCGCCGATCGGCGTGCCATATTGATCGCGCAGGCCGACCAGCGACGTGCCGAAGATCGTGCCTTGCGGCGTCACGCCATTGCCGCCGGGCACCAGCACGCCGACGCCATTCTGCACCGCATCGACCAGATAGAGCGAGGCATGATCGCGCGCGGCGCCGGTCACCTGCGCACGATCGAAATAGCTGCCATGGACGACGACATTGCCGCGATCGTCGGCGAAATTGCCGCCCAGCGTGAATTCGAGATTGTAACGGGCGGCATCGCCCTCTTCGGAGATGCCATATTGGCCGCCGACCTCGAGCCCCTCGAAGTTGGTCTTGGTCACGAAGTTGACGACGCCGGCCATCGCGTCCGAACCGTAGACCGCGGATGCACCGCCGGTGACGACCTCGACCCGCTCGATCAGCGAGGGCGGGATCATGTTGAGGTCGACGACGCCATCCTGGCTCGATCCGATAATGCGGCGGCCGTTCTGCAGCACCAGCGTGCGCACCGCGCCCAGGTTGCGCAGGTTGACCGTCGCCGAACCATTGCCGGCGTTCGACTGCGCGCCCGTTCCCGCCACCGCCTGCGGCAGGGTGTTGAGCAATTGCTCCGTCTCGACCGCCGCCGTCTTCTGGATTTCGGCATTGGTGATGACGTTGACCGGGCTGTTCGAATCCAGGTCCGGCCGCGGGATGCGCGATCCGGTGACAATCACGTCCGCGCCCGCTTCTTCGGTGGCGATCGCCCCCGCCGGCGTCTCGATCGTCGATTGCGCCGCCGCGGCGCCCGTCATCAGCAACGCGGCCAGGATGGCCGTACTCCCCCGATATGCAGCGCGTGCCGCAACCCTTTTCCGATGCATGTGCATGTCTCCCCGAGTGCGTCTTCCCTGCGGCTTGCCCGAACGCCGGTCTTCGCGCCGTGTTTTGTGAACAAGTGCGTGATTTTGAGCATATCGGCAGGTTGCCGTCAATCGCGCGTCGCAAAAATGTAAGATTGCGGCGAAATCCCTTGTTTTCCGGCGAGCGAGCGGGCGGTCTACCGCGCGGCTGTCGCCGCTGAGCCTCGGTGCGGGGCCACAATATGCCCGCTTGTGGACCGATCGTTCAGCAATGATTCGCGTGTTTGCCGCCCCGCTGACAGCTTGTTCGTTGCGCGGCCCGCAACAGATGATCGCTTGACAAGCACGTCGCTTCGCCATCGTGTGCATATTCATATTTATTCTGTTGCGTCATGCCGCTTGCCGGCTGGCGTCGCGAAGGGATCGAGATGACCAGGATCGCCAGCTTCGTCGCCACGCTGATGATCGGCTGTGCGCCGGCCGCAGCCGCCCTCCCTGTCGCGTTCGTCCTGCCCGCCGCTCCCGCTGCACAGGCGGCGACACCGCGGCCCGGCCCGCCCAACGGCACCAGGAGCTACGACCAGCTCGTCACGCTCTTCGATCAGTTCCGCGCCTGGAGCGATCTCAAGCCAGTGGATGGCGTCGTCGACTACAGCCCCGCGACCGTCGAAAAACGCCGCGCCGAGCTGCGCGCGTTCCAGGCGCGCCTCCCCGACTTCGCCGTCGCGCGCTGGGATCGCCACCAGCAGGTCGATTATCTGGCGGTGCGCGCCCAGCTGGATCAGCAGGATTTCATCCTCAACGTCACCAAGCCCTGGGCGCGCGATCCCGGCATGTACGTCGATGAGCTTCAGCGGCTTGCCTATACCGAACTGCCGCTGGAAGCGGCGAAGCTCGCGCCGTTTCAGGCGCGGCTGAAGGCGATCCCGGCCTATCTCGCGCAGGCGCAGGTGAACCTGGACTCGGTCGCCGCCGATTACGCCGATCTCGCGCTCCACAGCCTGTCGAACGGCGATGGCGTGGGCCATGGCATGCCCTATCGCGCGGTCGAGCCCGCCGGCCTGATCGGCTGGTTCGCCGATCTGCACGGCCGCGCGCAGAAGCAGCAGCCGGCGCTCGTCCCCGACATCGCCAGGGCGCAGGCCGCGATCGCCTCCTTCCGCAACTGGCTCACCGCCAACCGCCCGAAGATGACGACGCGCGCCGGCGTCGGAAGGCCGGCGTACGACTGGTTCCTCACCAACGTTCGCCTGATGCCCTATACCTCGGACGAGGTCGTCACGCTCGCCAATCGCGAGCTTCAGCGTCATTGGGCGAACTATACCACGGAGCGCCACCGCAACCGCAAGCTGCCCGAGCTTGCGTTGCCGACATCAGCCGCGGAGTATGAGGCACAACTCGCCGGCACCGACGTCAAGATCCGCCGCTGGCTGCGCGACGAGGAGATCCTGACGATCCCCGATTATATCCCCTCCACCTATCAGGAGGTCGGCTTCAACGCGCCCTGGATCGTCCGCCCGACGGGGCCGATGTTCTGGGAACAGGTGCAGTTCCGCGACGCCTCGCCCGATCACCTCCACGCCACCTTCCCCGGCCACCGCTTCGACGGCATGACCGCCAGGCGCGTCACCCACCCGATCCGCCGCTATGTCAGCGACAGCGGCCGCACCGAGGGCTGGGGCTTCTACCTCGAGGAAACCGCGCTCCAGCTCGGCCTGTTCGACGATCGCCCGCGCACCCGCGAACTGATCTACATCTTCGGCCTGTTTCGCGCCGCCCGCACGATGGGCGACGTGAAGATGCAGCGAAACGAGATGACCGTCGCGGAGACGATGGCCTTCTGGAAGGAATGGACGCCGTACCTCGACGACAATGTCGCGCGCACCGATGCCGCCATCTACATCCGTCGCCCGCCCGGCTATGGCATGACCTATACGATCGGCATGATGCAGCTCCAGCAGCTGATGGTCGACCGCAAGCGCCAGCTCGGCGACAAGTTCGCGATCCGCGACTATCACGATTATCTGATGAACGCCGGCCGCCTGCCGGTGTCGCTGCTGCGCTACGACCTCACCGGCCAGGACGACGAAGTGCAGCGTTTCTGGGCGCACACGCCGCTGAGCGAGGTGGTGCGGTAGACCGCAACCGTCATCCCCGCGAAAGCGGGGATCCAGACGCACAGGTCTCGCGAGAGCCGCTGACGGCAGCGTTTATGGATTCCCGCCTGCGCCGGAAGGACGGCGATCGAGGCAAGCCCCTCTACTCCCCCAGCAGCGCCTTCACCTCGTCATCCTTCCCCGTCATCTCCCAGCGGATCAACGAGATCGGGATCGACCCCGCCGCGCGAAAGCGATCGTGGAAGGCCTTGATGTCGAACCGCTCGCCCTCGGCGATCGCGACGTCGGCCATCAGCTTCTCCAGCTCGACCTTGCCCATGTAATAACCAATGCCATAGCCCGGCTGGCGCAGGTACAATTCGATGTCGAACTGCGCGACGGCATCGCCCGGCTTCATCCACTTGGGCGTGCGCGACACGAGCGACGCATTGGCCTCAGCCCACGTCCACTCATTCGCCTGCATCTTCAGCTCGGGCAGGATCCGCGCCGCGCGCTTGGCGCCCAGGATATAGTCCATCTCGCGCGTCTTCGGCCGATCGGCGAGCATCCCCGCCTGAAGAATGAATTCCTCGAGATAGAAGGACCAGCCCTCGTTCCTCAGGCCATTGACGAAGAACAGCCGCTGCGCGCCCCGGATCGGCCGCGTGTCGCGCGCCGCCTGCAACCCGTCAAAGCCATGCCCGGGCAGGTTGTGCGCGCGCAGCGGTCGTCCGTCGCGAAACTCGCTCTGGAAGAAGAAATGGAGGTTCAGCGGCTTGTCGAACAGGCCTGGGCGCGAGGGATCCTTCTCGAACGGGAATTGATACGGCCCCTCCTCGGGATCGTGCTTCACGTAATCCGGGATCGTCATCCACTCGCCGCCGCGCAGGAAGGCGAGCAGGTCCTCGTCCCCGGCGCGGCGCTTGGCGTCGAACTCGGCACGCGTCTGCACCGGCTCGGGCATCGGGATCGCGCGGTTGCGATGTTCCTCGATCTTCAGGAACGCCACCTGCCGCTGATATTCGCGCTCGCCGATCACCTGCACCTCGTCAGGCGTATAAGGCAGCAGCAACACGTTCTTGAGATACCAGGCGTAATTCTCCCGCCCCACGCCGCCATGTGCGGGGAGTGTGGCCTCGATCCCCTCCAGCCACGCCTTGAACGACGCGGCCGCCGCCTGCGCGCGCTTCGCCGGCGCGGCGAGCGCTGGCTGCACCTTCGCCGCCTGGGCGGCGAATTGCCCATAGACGTTCACCTCGACCTGCTTCTGCACGATGCCCAGCCGCGCGAGATCGCCGCGCGCATCGGTCAGGTTCACCCGCGCCTGCCGCAGCGCCTCGGGCACGGCATTGAGCTGCGCCGCCAGCACCGCCGCCTTGTCCGCCGCGATCGGCAGCCGGGGCAGCGCGATCGCGCCGTGCATCTTGGGGCCAAAGCCGAGATTCGTGGTGGAGTAAAAGGCCGGATCGCGCGTCCACGGCTGCATCACGCGATACTGGAAATCCATGCCGTTCATCTCGGCTCGCACGACCATCGCGTCGACCCGCTGCGCGATCGTCCAGCCGCGCTGGTCGATCGCCGCAAGCCGCGCCTGAAACCGCTTCAGCCCAGCCTGCTGCCGCGCGACGGCGGCGGGGGAATAATCGGGCACGCCGTTGACCATCGCCGGCGGCACGAAGGCGCGAAACTCGGCATGGAGGCTGACGAGCTGGTCGTACCCCGCCGGCGCGGTCTGCGCGGCCGCGGCCGGCACGGCGAGCGGGAGGAGCGGCGCAGCAAGCAGCACGGCGGCAAATCGAAGTGTCCTGGTCATGTCATCCCCCTCATCGTCATGCCGGGGAAGGAGCGCGGCGGCCAACCTCCCCAATCGTCACCCCGGACTTGATCCGGGGTCCATCCCTCCGCGAGCGCTGCTCTCCATGAACGGCGACTCGCCCGCCGCACCATGGACCTCCGATCAAGTCCGGGGTGACGAAGGACAGATCACAAGCCGTTGAAGAACCGCGCCATCCGCTCCATCGCCTCGGCGATCCGCGCCTCGGACTCCGATCCGAAGCACACCCGCAAATGCCCCTCGCCGCCCGGCCCGTAAAAGCTGCCCGACTCGACCACCACATGCGCTTCGTTGAGGATCGCCGTGGCCAGCTCCTGTGAGCTGCGGCCCGTGCCGGTGATGTCGGGAAAGGCGTAGATCGTCCCCTGCGGCTCGGCGCAGGTCACGCCCGGCATCTGGTTCAGCGCCTGAACGACGATGTCGCGCTTGCGCCGATCGGCTTCGACCATCGCCAGCATCGGCTCCTGCGGCCCTTCCACCGCCGCCCGCGCGCCCTCCTGGACGAAGACGTTGACATGGGTCACATCCGTCACCGCGATGCGCTGGATCGCCGGCATCAGTGCGGCGTCCGCCGTCAGATAGCCGATCCGCCACCCGTCCATCGAATAAGCCTTGGTGAAGGCGAAGCAGGTGATCGTCCGTTCGCGCATCCCCGGCAGGCTGGCGATGCTGACATGCTCCGCCCCGCCATAGGTGATATACTCATAGACCTCGTCGGACAGGACCAGCAGGTCGTGCGCGATCGCCAGGTCCGCGACATGCTGCAGCTCCTCGCGGCTATACACCCGCCCGGTCGGATTGGCCGGGTTGATCAGCACGATCATCCGCGTGGCCGGCGTGATCTTCGCCGCAATCGCCGCCTTGTCGATGGAATAGCCATTTGCCTTGTCGAGGCTGGCGACCACCACCTTGCCACCGGCCAGCTCGGTCTTGGCGATATGCTGCGGGTAATAAGGATCGAGCAGGATCACCTCGTCACCCGGATCGATCGCCGCCATGAATGCCGCGAACGAGCCATGCGTCAGCCCGTTGGTGACCAGGATCTCGTCGACGCCATAATCCAGCTTGTTGAAGTCGGTCAGCTTGCGCGCCAGCGCCTGGCGGAACGACAGCGTGCCCTTGAACTCGCCGTAATGGACGATCCCCGCGTCGAGCGCCGCCTTGGTCGCTTCCTTGATGTGCGCTGGCGTATCAGCGTGCGGGCGGCCGAATTCCAGGTGGATGAGGTCCACCCCGCTCGCCTCCAGCTTGGCCGCCTCGTCGAACATGCCGAAGCTTTTCTTGGAGCCTGTCGCAAGGCGCTGTGCCGGCCATTTCATCTGCTGACGCTCCCAACCATGATTGCGTGATATCGGATATTTCAAGCTTGATATTTTAGGCTTGAAACGTTTTCAAGTGCGCATAGGATCATGAGGCTTCGGTTCGCCGGGAGGGAAACACGCCATGAAGATCGCATGCCTCGGCGGCGGACCCGCCGGCCTCTATTTCGCTATTTCGATGAAGCTGCGCGATCCGTCGCATCAGGTCGAGGTGTTCGAGCGCAACCGCGCCGACGACACGTTCGGCTGGGGCGTCGTCTTCTCCGACCAGACGGTCGATAACCTGATGACCAACGATCCCGTCAGCGGCCGTACGATCGCGGGCGAGTTCACGCATTGGGACGATATCGACGTCCACCTGGGCGGCGAATGCATCCGTTCCACGGGGCATGGCTTCATCGGCATCGGCCGCAAGCGCCTGCTCGCCATCCTGCAGGAACGGGCGCGCGGACTTGGTGTCGTGCTCCACTTCCAGCATGAGGCAAGCCCCGATCTCGCCGACTGGGCCGGTTACGACCTCGTGATCGCCGCCGACGGTGCGAACAGCCGTATCCGCACCGCTTATGCCGAGCATTTCGATCCCGACATCCAGGTGAAGAAGAACAAATTCTTCTGGTTCGGCACCAACAAGGTGTTCGACGCCTTCACCTTCGCCTTCGAACAGACGGAGGCGGGCTGGGTCTGGGCGCACGCCTATCGCTTCGACGACAATCTCTCGACCTTCATCGTCGAGATGGCGCCCGAGACCTGGGCCGGGCTGGGGCTCGATCGCATGGATCAGCCCGCGGCGATCGCCTTGTGCGAACAGATCTTCGCCAAATATCTGGACGGCCACCCGCTCATGTCCAACGCCACGCACCTGCCGGGGCCGCAGGCATGGCTGAACTTCCGGCGCATCATCACCGGCCGCTGGTCGCACGACAAGATCGTCCTGCTCGGCGACGCGGCGCACACCGCGCATTTCTCGATCGGCTCGGGCACCAAGCTCGCGCTGGAGGATGCGATCAAGCTTGCCGAGGTGTTGAACCGCCCCGGCCTCGACCGCGCGTCGGCGCTCGCGGAATATCAGGCGGAACGCAGCGTCGAGGTGCTGAAGCTCCAGAACAGCGCGCGCAACTCGACCGAATGGTTCGAGACGCTCGATCGCTACCTCCCCTTTCCGCCGATCCAGTTCGCTTATTCGCTCCTCACCCGCTCGCAGCGCGTCAGTCATGAAAACCTCCGGCTGCGCGACAAGGCCTGGCTGGAGGGGGTCGAGCGCTGGTTCCAGGCGCAGGCTCCCGGGGCAAGCGGCCGCAATGCCGCTGCGCCGCCGATGTTCGCGCCCTATCGATTGCGCGACCTCCGGCTGGAAAACCGCATCGTCGTCTCGCCCATGGCGATGTACAGCGCGGTGGACGGCACGCCGACCGACTTCCACCTCGTTCACTACGGCACGCGCGCGCAGGGTGGTGCCGGCCTCGTCTATACCGAAATGACCTGCGTCTCGCCCGACGGCCGCATCACCCCCGGATGCCCGGGCATGTATGCGCCCGATCATGTCGCGGCTTGGCGGCGCATCACCGACTTCGTTCACGCCAACACGGCCGCGAAGATGTGCCTCCAGCTCGGCCATTCCGGCGCCAAGGGCTCCACGAAGATCGGCTGGGAAGGCATGGACGCGCCGCTCGATGCCGGCAACTGGCCGCTGATCGCCGCCTCCGACGTGCCGTGGAGCGACGCCAGCCAGGCGCCGCGCCCGATGACCCGCTCCGACATGGACATGGTCCGCGACCAGTTCGTCGCCGCCACGCGAATGGCGATCGATGCCGGCTTCGACATGGTCGAGATGCACGCCGCGCACGGCTATCTCCTGTCCAGCTTCATCACCCCGCTGCAGAACACACGCACCGACGATTATGGCGGCAGCCTCGAAAACCGTCTGCGCTTCCCGCTCGAGGTATTCGCCGCAATGCGCGCCGCCTGGCCGGCCGATCGCCCGATGTCGGTGCGCATCTCCGCTACCGACTGGATGGGCGATGCCGGCGTCACCCCCGATGAAGCGGTGCGGATCGCCGAGGCCTTCCGCGATGCTGGGGCCGACCTGATCGACGTTTCCGCCGGCCAGACCTGGGCGGCGGGCCAGCCGGTCTATGGCCGCATGTTCCAGACGCCCTTTGCCGATCAGGTGCGCAACGAGGCGCGCGTCTCGACCATGGCGGTCGGCAACATCTTCGAGACCGATCACGCCAATTCGATCCTTGCCGCCGGCCGCGCCGATCTGGTCGCGATCGGCCGCCCGCACATGATCGATCCGATGTGGACGCTGCGCGCCGCCGCGGCGCACGAATATCGCGGCGTCGCCGTGCCGCCGCAGTATCTCGGCGGCATGAGCCAGCTTGCGCGCAACATGAAGCGCGCGGCCGAGCAGGAGGCGGCGCTGCGTGGTTGAGGGTCGCCTCGCGGGTCTCCACGCCGTCGTCACCGGCGGCGGCTCCGGCATTGGCGCTGCCATCGCGCAGACGCTGGCTGCTGAGGGCGCGCGCCTGACGCTGGTCGGCCGCCGGCGCGACGCGCTCGAACAGGTCGCCGCGACGCTGCCGCACGCCATAGCCGCGCCCGCCGACATCACGGATCGCGCGCAGGTGGACGCCGCCTTTGCCGCCGGCCGCGCCGTGCATGGGCCGATCGCGATCCTCGTCAACAATGCCGGCACCGCGCCCGCCGCGCCCTTCGCGAAGGTCACCGCCGACGCCTGGCGCCAGGTGATGGCGATCAACCTCGACGCGCTGTTCCACTGCTGCCAGGCCGCGCTGCCCGATCTCAGGGAGGCGGCCGCCGGGCGCATCGTCACCGTGGCCTCCACGGCGGGGGTGAAGGGCTATGCCTATACCGCGCCGTATGTCGCCTCCAAACATGGCGCGATCGGATTGATGCGCGCGCTGGCGGTCGAACTGGCGGGCACCAGCGTCACCGCCAACGCCGTCTGCCCCGGCTTCACCGACACCGACATCGTCGCAGACGCCGTGGCGAACATCCGCAGCAAGACCGGCCGGAGCGTGGAAGAAGCCGAGGCCGAACTGGTCCGGTTCAACCCGCAAAAGCGGCTGATCGCGCCGCAGGAGGTCGCCGACGCGGTCGTCTGGCTCTGCCGCCCGGCCGCCAGATCGATCACTGGCCAGGCCCTGATGGTCGCCGGCGGAGAGGTGATGTGACGGACACGCTCGACATCCGGGAAAAGCATGACGGCGCGCTCGATGATCGCAGCAACGTGCGCCTCTGGCTGCGCCTGCTCACCTGCACCACGGTTATCGAGAAGCGGATAAAGCGCCGGTTTTCGGACAATTACGACATCACCCTGCCGCGTTTCGACGTGATGGCCGCGCTTGATCGTAATCCGGAAGGCATGACGATGGGACAGCTGTCGCAGGCGCTGCTCGTCTCCAGCGGCAATGTGACGGGCGTGGTCCAGGCGCTCATCCGCGACGGTTACGTCACCAACGCGCCCTCGCCCACGGACGGCCGCGCCTCGATCGTCCGCCTCACCCCCACCGGCCGCGACTGTTTCGCCGGCCTCGCCGACGCGCATCACGACTGGATCGACGCGATGCTCGCCGGCCTCACCAATGACGAGCGCCGCGCGCTGTTCGACCTGCTCGGCGTGCTCAAGCGCTCGCTCGCCAGCGATACAGGAGAGGAAGCATGAACCCCGAAACCTTCACGCCCCGGCATTTCGGCTGGAGCTTCGCCGATGGCGTCGCCACCGTCACGCTCAACCGTCCCGAGCGGAAGAACCCGCTGACCTTCGAAAGCTATGCCGAACTGCGCGATACCTTCCGCGACCTCGTCTATGCCTCGGCGGTCAAGGTGGTGGTGATCACCGGCGCGGGCGGCAACTTCTCGTCGGGCGGCGACGTGCACGAGATCATCGGGCCGCTTACCGAAATGGCGACGCCCGAACTGCTCGCCTTCACCCGCATGACCGGCGATCTCGTCAAGGCGATGCGCCTTTGCCCGCAGCCGATCGTCGCCGCGCTTGACGGCATTTGCGTCGGGGCCGGCGCGATCATCGCCATGGCATCCGACATTCGCCTCGCCACGCCCACCACCAAGACCGCCTTTCTCTTCACGCGCGTCGGCCTCGCCGGCTGCGACATGGGCGCCTGCGCGATCCTGCCGCGGATCATCGGCCAGGGCCGCGCCAGCGAACTCCTCTACTCGGGTCGCATGATGCTGGCCGAGGAAGGCGAGCGCTGGGGCTTCCACAACCGTCTGGTCGCGTCCGAAACGCTGCTTGCCGAGGCGCAGGGCCTCGCGCGCGATCTCGCCAGCGGGCCGACCTTCGCGCACGGCATCACCAAGACGCAGCTCAACACCGAATGGGCCGTCAGCCTCGAAACCGCGATCGAGATGGAGGCGCAGGCGCAGGCGATCTGCATGACCACCAAGGATTTCCGCCGCGCCTTCGAGGCGTTCGCCGCCAAGCGCACGCCGGTGTTCGAAGGCGACTGATGGCCGATCGCAGCTTTCTCGACTGGCCGTTCCTCGACGACGGCCATCGCGCGCTCGCCGCCGCGCTGGAGGATTGGTGCCTCGCCAACCTCCACCATGCGCACGGCCCCGATGTGGATGCCGAATGCCGCGCGCTGGTGCGTGCGCTCGGCGAGGGTGGCTGGCTGCGCTATTGCGTCCCCGCCGCGTACGGCGGGGTGCACGATGCGCTCGACGTGCGCTCGCTTTCGCTGATCCGCGAGACGCTCGCCCGCCACTCCGGCCTGGCCGACTTCGCCTTCGCCATGCAGGGGCTCGGCTCCGGCACGATCTCGCTGCTCGGCACCGAGGCGCAGAAGCAGGCGTATCTGCCCGCAGTCGGTCGCGGCGAGCGGATCGCCGCCTTTGCGCTGACCGAGCCCGCCTCGGGCTCCGACGTCGCGTCGATGGAGACCACCGCCGATCGCACTGCAGACCGCTATCGGATCAACGGCGCCAAGACCTATATCTCGAACGGCGGCATCGCCGACCATTATGTCCTGTTCGCCCGCACCGGCGAGGCGCCCGGCGCGCGCGGCGTCTCCGCCTTCATCGTCGATGCCGACACGCCGGGCCTCGCCGTCACCGAGCGCCAGCAGGTGATCGCCCCGCACCCGCTCGCCACGCTTGCCTTCACCGACATGCTCGTGCCGCACGACGCCCTGCTCGGAGAGGCCGGTCGCGGCTTTGCGGCCGCCATGGCGACGCTCGACATCTTCCGCACCACCGTCGGCGCCGCCGCGCTCGGCTTTGCCCGCCGCGCGCTCGATGAGGCGACCGCCCGCGTCACCGTCCGCAAGCTCGGCCAGGGCACGCTCGCCGACAGCCCCGTCACGCAATCGGCGCTCGCCGACATGGTGCTCGACGTCGATACCGCCGCACTGCTGATCTATCGCGCCGGCTGGCTGCGCGACGTGCAGGGCCAGCGCAACACGCGCGAGGCCGCGCTCGCCAAGCTCCACGCCACGGAAGGCGCGCAGCGCGTCATCGACAAGGCGGTGCAGCTGTTCGGCGGACTCGGCGTCACGGTCGGCGTGCCGGTGGAGGCGCTGTATCGCGAGGTGCGCGCACTGCGCATCTACGAAGGCGCGTCCGAGGTGCAGAAGATCGTGGTCGGCCGTCAGCATCTCGCCGCCGCCAACGGCTGATGTTCACGGCCACCTTTCCCTTGCGCTTCGGCCATTGCGACCCTGCCGGTATCGCCTTCTATCCGCGCTATTTCGAGCTGTGCGATGCCGCGATCGAGGATTGGACGGCGGCGGTGCTCGGCCAGGATCGCCGGACGCTTCACCTCGATCTCAAACTTGGTCTGCCGACCGTCAGCCTCCAGGCCGATTTCAGCAAGGCGAGCCGGCTTGGCGATCAACTGGCCTTCGCCATCCGCACCCGCCGCGTCGGCAACAGTTCGGTCGACCTTGATCTTACCGTCACCAGTGATGGCGAGACGCGCTTTCTCGCCCGCTACACGATGGTGCTGATCGACCTCGTCACCCTCCAGGCCACATCCTGGCCCGCTCCCTTGCGCGAGCGTCTCAACAAGGAAGTCGAATGACCGTCCATCGCCATCTCCTGCCCCCCGGCTGGCCGCGGCCGCGCGGCTATGCCAACGGCATTTCGGCCAGCGGCCGGATGGTCTTCACCGCCGGCGTCGTCGGCTGGGACGAGACGGAAACCTTCGTCGCCGACACGCTCGCCGGCCAGTTTCGCCAGGTGCTGGTCAACACGCTCGCGATCCTCGCCGAGGACGGCGCCGGCCCCGAGCATATCGCCCGCATGACCTGGTATGTCACCAGCCGTGACGAATATGTCGCGAGCCTCGCCGACATTGGTGCGGCCTATCGCGAGCTGATCGGCAAGAACTTCCCCGCCATGGCCGTGGTCGAGGTGGCGGCGCTGGTCGAACCCGCCGCGAAGGTCGAGATCGAGACCATCGCCGTCGTCCCCGCCGCCTGATCGAGGAGCCACCCGATGCAGCAATTCGACTGGGCTGATCCCTTCCTGCTCGACGAGCAGCTGAGCGAGGACGAGCGGATGGTGCGCGATACCGCGCGCGCCTATGCGC
>NZ_LSKH01000250.1:0-1088 GCF_001557395.1 Sphingomonas sp. CCH5-D11
TGTGGCTTTCAGCGGTAAATGTCACGAATGTCAGCACTAGGTGACGCCGATGACGAGGGTGCTGCGGGCGGCTTCCACGACATCCTCGCTGATGGTTGCGAGGCCGTTGATCTTCAGCACGCGCTCGATCTGCACGAACAGGCGGTGCAGTAGCCGGAAATTGCCACCTGTGATCCGAACGATGGCCGCGACCGCTTGCGCGTCGGTGAAATCGGCGTCGTCGAGGGCAAGGCCGAGGTCGCGCCAGCGGCGGGTCAGCACGAAGGTCAGCTCCGCATCCTGCAACGGCCGATATTGGTGGGCGAAGCCGACCCGGCTGAAGAGCTGGGGATAGCGCGCCATGCGCTTTTCGATACCGGGCATCCCGATCAGGATGAGCCCGATCCCCTGCCGATCGAACACGTCACGCATGTATTCCAGCGCCGTCGTCGACAGGCGCTCGGCTTCATCGACGATCACCATTTCGACGTAGCGGGTATGACGACTGACATAACGGACCTGTCCGACTTTCTGAGGCCTGACGTGTTCGTCGATGCAATGGTCCACTCGGTCGAGCAGCCGGGGCAGATCCTGCCGCAGTTCGCGCAACGTGCTGCCGACCGAAGGTGTGTAGAAAACCGCACGTGCCTGAGCGAGGTGGGCATAGATTTCCAGGTCGGATGGATCGCGTGGTCCCCAAACGGTGAGCAGGGGCGCAGCCTTGTGCCATCGGGCATACCGGCAGGCCGAGAGCGTTTTGCCGACGCCCGCTGGGCCATGACACAGGCCGATGTAGCGATGCTTCCGAACGGCGTCGGCGAACTCGATGAAGCGGCGGTGCTCTTGGGTCGAGATGAAGCTGGTCGCGCGCGTACTGCCGGCGGTCATCAGTCGCCCTCATAATAGGTGCGTAGCTTCGGCCGGCTTGGTGGCGGCGCCGGAGTCGCTGCGGAGACCGGCGCCAATTCAGGCAATCGCGCCGGTTTCGCGATCGGAGCCGGAGTGCGCAGGATCGCTGGAAGATAGTCTATAACGCTCGATTGCTTCTCCCTGATCTCCTGCCGCAGGCGACGCCGATGCGCGATCCGCGCCGCCTGGATGTCCTTTAG
>NZ_LSKH01000251.1:0-6863 GCF_001557395.1 Sphingomonas sp. CCH5-D11
GAGCGCCGGCCTGTCACGCCGGAGGTCGCGGGTTCGAGCCCCGTCACTCGCGCCATCCAGCAGGATGGCATTGACCCTGCCGCGAGAAGGCAGGGTGCCGCATCGGCAACCCTCCCCAGGTTTTGGCCCGCCGCCAATATCCCTCCTCCAGCTGCGCAGCGCAGACGCTACGCGCGCGTGAGTGGAAGGGCGACGAAGCGCAGCGACACGGGGATGAGACCCTCAGCGGCCGCGATCATGGGCTTACCTGTCCACGAAATGCCGTTAGTGTCGCCTTCCGTTCGGGGTTTGGAGCAAGCGTAGATGACCGAAGCAGTTTCGCGGCGTGGTTTTGGCGCCGCGATGGGGCCGTACTTTCGGCCGCGGCCGCTCGCCGCTTTTCTGCTCGGCATCTCCAGCGGATTTCCGCTGACACTTTTGCTTGGCACCATGACCTTCTGGCTGGCGAAGGTCGGCATCGACAAGAAGACGATCGGCTTCGCCATCGGGCTGACCACGCCTTACACGCTGAAGTTCCTGTGGGCGCCGCTGATCGACCGCACGCGTCTTCCGTTCCTGACGGAGCTTTTCGGCCAGCGCCGCGCGTGGCTCTTCCTCGTGCAGGCGATGCTGTTCGTCTCGGTCTGGATGTTGGGGGCGAGCCAGCCTGAGCTGCACCTGGGCGTTTTTGCATTCTGGGCAATCGTGACGGCGTTTCTGTCGGCGACGCAGGACATCGTCATCGATGCCTACCGTATCGAGATCCTGCCCGATGCCGAGCTGGCGCATGGCACCGCCATGAACCAGTTCGGGTATCGCACGGGCAACTTCATCGCCGGTGTCGGCACTATCGCGATTGCCTCGGCCGAAGGGCTGGGGCTCGGATGGGCATTTGGCTATGGCCTCACTTCATTCTGCCTTGTGCCCGCTGCGATCGCTGCCTTGTGGATCGGCCCGGGCCTGCACGAACAGGCGGTGAAGCGGGGTGGCCGCGGCTGGTTCACCGATACGGTGGTCAGTCCATTCCGTGAGTTCTTCCAGCGGCGCGGTGCCGTGCTGATCCTGCTCTTCGTCCTCGTCTACAAGCTTGGCGATGCGATGGGGCAGGGGATGCTCAACCCCATGATCGTGGAGCTTGGTTTTTCCGACACCGAATTCCTGGCGATCAACAAGGTGGTTGGCCTCTGGGGACTGTTGATCGGGACGGCGCTGGGCGCCCCGTTCCTGGCGTGGCTCGGCATGGGACGGGCATTGTTCGTCTCCGGCGTGCTGATGATGCTGTCCAACGCCACCTTCGCCATTCTTGCGGCGAACGGCCACTCGCCCACGTGGCTGTTCATCGCCGTGGCGACGGAACAGGTGACCAGCGGCATCGGGTTGACGGTTTTCGCCACCTATCTCTCCGGTCTGGCCAACCTTGCCTATACGGCGACCCAGTTCGCTCTCTTGTCGTCGTTCGCCGTGGTGGGCCGGACCTGGCTCTCCACGCCCTCCGGCTATGTCGCAGAGGCCTTCGGCTGGGTTGGCTTCTGGATCGTCACCATGATCGTGGCGGTGCCAGGCCTGATCCTGTTGTGGATCCTGTGGAAGCGCGGCTTCGTCGTGGAGCAGGCACGCCAGCCAACGGCCGAAGAGGATCCCGCGCGGGCAGAGGGCGCTCCCGCCTAGCGGGGGCGAGCGTCACGCGGTGATTGGTCGGCCTTCGTCGGCAAAGGCCATGGCGACGGCCGCTGCACTGGCCAGAACACCGTCCACTGCCCTGATGCCAAGCAGGTCGGTCATCAGCAGCTGTGCCGTATCGGTATGGACCTCAACGCGGGACAGGATCGTCAACACGGCGGCCTCGGCATGGGTCATCCGCGAATAGCAGCATGGCGCGATGGAGATCGGTCCGGCCGCTGCAGTGGCGAGGTCCACCATCAACCCGCGCATCAGCATCAGTGGCCTGCGAAAGCTTTCGCCGAATGCCGTAAAGAAGGCGTGCGCCGCACGCGCATCGTTCAGTCCGTGGGCGCCCATCCGACGCATCGCGAACAGGGCCGTGCGGGCGTTGGAGCAGACAGGAAGTGCATGTGGCAGAAGCGCCAGAGTGGCGGGTGCGGACATGGTCATGGAAGAGACTCCTCTTCCGGCAAGTCTCTCTCAATCCGCTATTGCAAGTCAATCGCACATTGCGATCAGCTCGGTATCTCGTCGTTTCGTGAGAGCACCTCACCGGTGAGATAGAGGGAGCCGGCGATCAGAATGCGTTCGGCATCGGTGCCGGAGAGCATGGCAAAAGCCTGCTCCACATCGGCGGCCGCAGTGGTGGAAAGGGCACCCTCCCTTGCTGCGATCGCGGCCAGATCCGCTGGATCGTGGTGCGCATGGCCGGGAACCGGAATGGCAATGACCTGAACCGCTGCCGCCATCTTTGTGAGGTGGCGCACCACCGAATTTGCATCCTTGTTGGCCAGCATGCCGATGACAACGACCGTGCGCGCATCGCTGGGCCAGGCGGCAGCGATCGCCGCCGCTGCCGATTCGTTGTGGGCACCGTCCAGCCAGACGCCGCCGCTCGGCTGATCGCCCAGCATCCGTGTCAGCGGCCCGTCCCGCAACCGCTGCATGCGCGCCGGCCAGAATGCGCGCTGGATTCCCGCCGCCACGTGCTCCGGCTCGATGCTGAAGGTGCGCTGGTGCCGCAGCATGGCGACCGCAAGGGCGGCATTGTCGCCTTGGTGGAGACCCGGAAGGGAGGGCAGGGGCAGATCAAGTGTGCCGCCCTCATCCGAATACCAGATACCCGCCGGCTTGGCTTCGGACCTCCAGCTGTCACCCGCCCGGTGCAGGATCGCGCGCTTCGCTCCCGCAACCGCGCTGACGGCCTCGTTCGCGATCGCCGGATAGTTCAGCGTCACGATCGGAACGCCGGATTTGGCGATCCCGGCCTTCTCGAAAGCTATTCGCGCCATCGGCTCGGCGGGGGTGCCGGCTTCGTCGGCCAAAAGGAACGCTTCATGATCGATCCCGAGGCCCGCGATGCCGCAGATCAGGGGATGAACAACATTGGTCGCGTCCAGCCTCCCACCCAGGCCGACCTCGATAACGCAGGCATCCGCCGGACTTCGGGAGAAGGCGAGAAAGGCGGCCGCAGTCGTTACTTCGAAAAAGCTCGCGCCGATATCGCCGCCGGCGTCGAGCACTTCCCGTAGCAGAACCGCAAGGTCCGCATCCTCGATCAGCTCGCCCGCGATGCGGATCCGTTCGTTGAAACGCACCAGATGGGGGCTGGAATAGACGTGAACGCGTTTCCCGCCCGACTCCAGCATCGCGCGGAGAAATGCGCAGGTTGAGCCCTTGCCGTTCGTTCCGGCCACGTGAAACACCGGCGGGAGGCGCAGGTGTGGATCGCCCAGCCGCGCGAGCAGCGCCGTGATCCGCGAAAGGCCCAGGACGTCCGCGCCCGGGGAGAGGGACCAGAGCCGGGCAAGCTGCGCCTGCACCGCGGGATCGGACGAAACGGCATGGTCGGGCATTGTCGCTCCGGCTCTCCACGCGCTGGCCGGCGACAGGCCGAAAACACCCGCCGCCGCTCCGAACTTCTACCAAGGCCTTCCGGTGCTGCGCCGATGGCCGCCGCGCTCAGGCCGCCTTACGGTCTGCGCACAGATAGCCGATCACCGTGGCCAGACGATCGCGCAGCTCCTTGCGGTGCACCACCATGTCCACCAGCCCATGTTCCAGATAATATTCGCTGGTCTGGAAATCGTCGGGCAGCTTTTCGCGGATCGTGTTCTCGATCACGCGGCGGCCGGTGAAGGCGAGCGTTGCGCGCGGTTCGGCGATATGGACGTCGCCCAGCATGGCGTAAGCCGCCATCACCCCGCCTGATGTCGGATCGGTCAGCACCACGATATAGGGCAGGCCCGCATCGTGCAGCATCTGGATGGCAACGGTGCTGCGCGGCATCTGCATCAGGCTCAGAATGCCTTCCTGCATGCGCGCACCACCGCTGGCCGTGAACACGACATAGGGCGCGCGATCGGCGATCGCGGTTTCCACACCCTGGATGAACGCTTCCCCGACCGCTTGGCCCATGGATCCGCCCATGAAGGCGAAGTCCTGCACGCCGATCACCACGCGATGGCCCTTGATGGTGCCGCGCGCGTTGATGAAGGCGTCCTGCTCCCCGGTTTCCGCGCGCGCCGCCTTCAACCGGTCGGAATAGCGCTTGGAATCGCGGAACTTCAGCGGATCTTCCGGCGCGTTTGGTGCCGCCAGGACCTTTGCGCTACCCTCATCGAGCAGTTGCTCGAAACGGGCTGCCGGGCCGATCCGCCCATGGTGATCGCAAGACGGGCAAACCGACAGGTTTTCCTCCCACTCCTTGGTGAACACCATCGTCCCGCACCCCTTGCACTTGTGCCAGAGGTTGTCGGGAGTTTCCTTCGTCGCGGGAACAACGAACGACAAAGCGTTGCGAACGCTGGACAACCAGCTCATGCCATTTCCTTCCGCGCGGCGCGAACAGCCGCCGCCAAGCTTTCAACATAGGTGCGCACGTGGCGCGGCGCATCCGCCGCGTGGCGGGCGACAAGCTCAACGATCGCCGATCCGACGACCACCCCATCGGAGACGCGAGCGATCGCCTGCGCCTGTTCGGGCGTACGGATGCCGAAGCCCACTGCGATCGGCAGATCGGTCGCTGCCTTCAGCCGCGCGACAGCTGCCTCGATCGAGCCCTGCACCGCCTGCTGCAGGCCGGTGATCCCGGCGACAGAGACGTAATAGACGAAGCCCGACGCACCGTTCAGCACATCGGGCAGGCGCGCTACATCCGTCGTCGGCGTGGCGAGGCGGATGGGATCGATCCCGGCCTTGCGCAGCTCCGGTCCAAGCGCGTCGTCTTCTTCTGGCGGGACGTCCACGCAGATGATCCCGTCCACACCAGCATCGCAGGCCGCGGTGGCAAACCATGCGGCGCCACGACGCAGCATGGGATTGGCATAACCCATCAGCACCAGTGGAACGTTCGGGTGCCGTGCGCGAAAACCGTGTGCATACCGAAGGATATCGGCTGTTGTTGTGCCTGCTTCCAAACTGCGGATGTTGGCGGCCTGGATCGCGGGGCCGTCCGCCATCGGGTCCGTGAAGGGCATGCCGAGTTCGATCACGTCGGCGCCGCCTTCGACCAGCGCGTCGAGCATCGCGGGCGTGTCACCATCACCGGCTGTCACGAAACAGACGAGGGCAGGATGATCCTTCTGGAATGCAGCGGATAGACGGGTCATTGCGGCCCTCCACCGATCGGGAGAGCCGGGCTGATTGCCGGCGAGCGATGTTTGTCAGCGATCATATCGCCACTCCCAGCGCATGCGCGACCGTGAAGATGTCCTTGTCGCCGCGGCCGCACAAATTGGCGAGGATCACCTGATCCCGCCGCATTTCCCGCGAGATGCGAGCGACAGCTGCGATTGCGTGCGACGGCTCCAGCGCCGGAATGATGCCCTCGGTGCGGCAAAGAAGCTGAAAGGCATCCAGCGCCTCGTCATCGGTGACCGCCGTATATTCTACACGGCCGATGTCCTTGAGCCAGGCATGTTCCGGACCGATGCCGGGGTAATCGAGCCCGGCGGAGATGGAATGGGCCTCGGCAATCTGCCCGTCCTCGTCCTGCAACAAATAGGTCTTGTTGCCGTGGAGAACGCCCGGGAAACCGCCGGCAAGGCTGGCCGCGTGCTTCTTCTGCAATCCCTCGCCCGCCGCCTCGACGCCCAGCATCCGCACCTCGGGATCGTCGAGGAACGGGTGGAACAGGCCGATCGCGTTCGATCCTCCGCCGATCGCAGCAACCAGCAGGTCGGGCAGGTGTCCGGTACGGCCGAGCATCTGTTCGCGCGCCTCGCGGCCGATCACGCTCTGGAAATCGCGCACGAGCTCCGGATACGGGTGGGGGCCGGCGGCGGTGCCGATGATGTAGAAGGTGTCGTGTACATTGGCGACCCAATCGCGCAGCGCCTCGTTCATCGCATCCTTCAGCGTGTTGGCACCTGAAGTCACCGCGCGAACTTCGGCGCCCAACAGCTTCATACGAAACACATTTGGCTGCTGACGCTCGACATCCTTCGCGCCCATGTAGATCACGCACGGAAGGCCGAAGCGGGCACAGACGGTGGCCGTCGCCACACCGTGCTGACCGGCGCCGGTTTCCGCGATGATCCGCGTCTTGCCCATGCGGATCGCCAGCAGGATCTGCCCGATGCAATTGTTGATCTTGTGCGCACCGGTGTGGTTCAGCTCATCCCGCTTGAACCAGATCTCCGCGCCCATTCCCTCAGGGGCGTTTTCGCGCAGCGCATCCGTCAGCCGCTCGGCGTAATAAAGCGGGGAGGGCCGGCCGACATAATGTTCCAGCAGATCGTCGAACTGCGCCTGGAACGCCGGATCGCTTTTCGCCGCGCGATATTCGCGTTCCAGATCAAGGATCAGCGGCATCAGCGTTTCGGCGACATAGCGGCCGCCATAATCGCCGAAGTGGCCGCGCTCGTCGGGCTTGGCCCGGAAGGAATTCGGAGCGTTCATGATGCGGCGACCGCTTGCAGGAAGGCGGCGATCTTGTCCACGCTCTTGACGCCGGGCGCGCTTTCCAGACCGGACGACGCATCGACCAGCGGCGCGCCGGTGCGGCGGATCGCCTCTGAAACATTGGCCGCGTCCAGGCCGCCGGAAAGCGCCCAGGGCAGCGGATGGCGAAATCCGTCGAGCAGCGACCAATCGAACCGCACGCCCATGCCGCCGGGAAGGGCCGCGCCTGCGGGTGTCTTCGCATCATAGAGGATGCGGTCGGCCGCGCCGGCATAATCCCTGGCGCCGTCCAGATCGGCTCGTGTCTTCACCGCCAC
>NZ_LSKH01000252.1:0-19929 GCF_001557395.1 Sphingomonas sp. CCH5-D11
GGCGGGGTGCGGCGGATCTGCGGCAAAGCGACCGCCATGAGCAGGAACGGGAGCATGCAACAGCCAAGCACCCAGGGAGTGACGTTCGTATCGGCGTCGATCCCGGCACCGGCGGCAAGCGAGAGGATGACCCATCCAATGGCCGCGGTAATGGCCAAAGCGGCGCCAAGGATCAGGACGCTGGCGACCAGGCCGGTGGCGAGGGCAGGTACCCTATCCCGCTCGCCCGATCCGCGGCCCGGCATGGCGGCCAGGATCGGGAACGGGACAAAGGCGGCGGCGGCGATGGCGAGATAGGCAATCGTCCACCCGCCCCAGTCCGCCAGCAGGAGCGCGCCGCTGCCGGCAGCAACCATCGCCCCTCGATAGCCCCAGAGATTGGCGGCGACGATCGGGCCCTGTTCGTCCTGCGAAGGGTAAAGTTCGATACGCCAGGCGTCCGCGGCCACTTCCAGGGTGGTCGTCCAAAAGGCCAGCAGGACCGCGAACAGGGCAGTAATGCCGAGCGACGCGTCGCTGGCGGTCAGCGCCATCGCGACCAACGAGGTGAAAATGCCGAGCTGCGCCAGCATCATCCATCCGCGCCGCTGCCCATAGAAGCGGGCGAAGCCGGGCACCGCATAGCGATCCAGCAGCGGCGCCCAGACGAACTTCAGCGTCGGCAGCAATTGCACCCAGGCGAAGAAGCCGATGACGGCGAGCGCCACGCCATGTGCCTGCAGGCGGAGCGCCAGCACGGTGGAGAACATGTAGAAAGGCAGCCCCGCCGCGAAGCCGAGAACGCCGTACAGCGCCATGCCGCGGCGATCGATGGAGGCTGGTGCGGAAGGAGGCTCTGCGAGCGCCGCTTGCGCGGCCAACTGGGTCATGCCCCTGATCGTTCAACGCCTGCTCGTCCGCGTCAATCCCGCCTGCGATAACAGAAGCATTCGGCATCACTGCCGGTTATACCGAAGGGACAAGCCGATATGGGCGGTACGGTGATCGCGGGCGCAGAATGGCTGGCGCAATGGTGAATTGGTATCTCGGCGTGGATGCGGGCGGCAGCCACTGCCGCGCACGTTTGATCGACCAGAACGGCTTGGTGATCGGAACCGGACATGCAGGCCCGGCCAATATGAGGATCGGCGCGGCGGCCGTTCGGGCGGTGTTCGACGATGTGATTGATCAGGCGCTGGAAGCGGCGGGGCTGCCCGGCAGTGCGCGGCGCGAGATCTCGGCCGGCATCGGCATTGCGGGCCTTTCCCGACCCGGAAGCGCAGAAGCGCTGGGCGCGATCGATTTCGGGATGGCGCGCATCTCCTTTGCGACCGATGCAGCGATCGCTAACCTGGGGGCGCATCGCGGGCGCGATGGCGCAACACTGATCCTGGGCACTGGAAGTATTGCGCAACTGCGTGTGGGCGGCGCCGATTTCGCGATCGGAGGCTATGGCTTTCCCATCTCCGACGAGGGAAGCGGCGCGGCACTTGGCCTGTCCGCCATGCGGCATGCGCTGCGCGCTCTGGATGGGCGAACAACGCGCACCCCGCTGGCGCTCGCCATTGCCGCCCGCTTCGGCCATGCCATTCCGCAAGCGATCGCGTGGATGGATCGGGCGACGCCTGCGGACTATGCCGCGCTCGCGCCGATCGTCATCCAATATGCACAGGCGGATGACCCGATCGCCCGGTCGATCGTGGAGGATGCTGCTGGCCATGTCGAACGCTTCATCGAAGCGATCTTCGAACGCGGCGCGCCAGCCTGCGCAATCCTGGGCGGACTGGCACCGCATCTGCGACCGTGGCTGCGCGCTCGGACGGTGGCGAAGCTCAGCGAGCCGCTGGGCGACGCGCTTGACGGCGCACTGTTCCTGGCCGGCTTTGCCTTGCCTGAGGTAAAGGCGCCTGAGGTGAAGAAGCCCGAGGAGCTTGGCGAATGACCGGGCTTGCGCAACTGAGCGAGCAGATGGCCGCTCGCCTTGGCTCGCGCTGGATCACGCACGAGGCTGGTCGCGCGCAATTCATGGCGGCGGAGGGACATCACGAGGCGCGCCTGCCGGACGCAGTGGCGCAGCCGCACACCATTGAAGACGTTCAAGCTTTGATGGCGGTGGCAACGGCCGCCGGGGTACCGGTCGTGCCCTTGGGCGTCGGCACGTCGCTGGAGGGCAATGCAGGGGCGGTGGGCGGAGCCGTCTCGATCGACCTGTCGGGCATGGAC
The DNA here is from genome assembly GCF_001557395.1 of Sphingomonas sp. CCH5-D11. Lineage (NCBI taxonomy): Bacteria > Pseudomonadati > Pseudomonadota > Alphaproteobacteria > Sphingomonadales > Sphingomonadaceae > Sphingomonas > Sphingomonas sp. CCH5-D11. The sequence goes on from NZ_LSKH01000252.1 coordinate 2,203, forward strand.
CGCGTGCTTGAAGTGGCAGCGGAAGACCTGTTGTGCGTCGTGGAGCCGGGAGTAACGCGCGAGGCGCTGAACGAGGAGCTTCGCGCGACTGGTCTGTTCTTCCCCATCGATCCCGGCGCGAACGCCACCATTGGCGGGATGATCTCCACCCGCGCCTCGGGCACGAATGCGGTTCGATACGGCACGATGCGCGAGAACGTGCTGGCGCTGAAGGTGGTGCTGCCCGACGGCACGCTGATCCGCACGGGCAGCCGGGCTCGAAAATCCGCCGCGGGCTATGATTTGACCCATCTGTTTACCGGATCGGAGGGCACGCTGGGACTCGTGGTCGAGGCCACGGTGCGGCTGCACGGCATCCCGGAAGCGGTGCTGGCGGGAAGCTGGGGCTTCAGCGATCTGGACGGCGCAGTGCGCACCGTGATCGAGACGATCCAGAGCGGCATTCCGGTGGCGCGGATGGAACTGCTTGACCCCGTGGCGATTCGTGCCTGCAACGCTTATGCCGGGCTCAGCCTGCCGGAACAGCCGACCCTGTTCGTTGAGCTGCATGGATCTCCCCGCTCAATCCAAGAGCAGCGCGAGCAGCTGGAGGCGATCGGGAGCAGCCATGGCGCGGCCGCGCTGACCATGTCCGCTGACCGCGACGAGCAACGGCGATTGTGGCGCGCGCGGCACGCCGCTCTACCGGCCGCCAGGGCCATGCTGCCCGATGCGGTGACCTGGTCGACCGACATCTGCGTGCCGATCTCCAAGCTGGCGGAGGCGATCAGGCACGCGCGCGCGGCGATCGATGACGCGGGTCTCCTCGCCCCCATCCTGGGCCATGTGGGTGACGGCAATTACCATGTCTTCTTCGTGCTGCGGCGGGACGATTCCGCCAGCTGGGACAAGGCGCGGGCGGTGAACGAAGGGTTGATCGATTACGCCCTGTCGGTCGGCGGCACCTGCACCGGGGAACATGGCATCGGGATCGGCAAGCGCGCTGCGCTGCTGCGCGAACATGGGGAGGATGCCGTGGCGCTGATGCGGCGGATCAAGGCAGCGGTCGATCCCGCCGGGCTGATGAACCCGGGAAAGGTGTTCATGCCGGAGGTGGGGGCATGAGCACCGAGACGGTTGATCCGCGCTATCTGGACCTTGCCGACTGGCCATCTGCCACGGCCATCGAGGCGATGCTGGAGGGGCAGCTTGCCGCCGTCGCGGCGATCAAGGGTCAGGTGGGCGCGATCGCCGCCGCCGCGGACGCTGCGGCGCGCCGGCTGGGGACGACGGGACGGCTGGTCTATGCCGGCGCGGGCACCTCTGGCCGCGTCGCGGTGCAGGACGGCGTGGAGCTGTTTCCGACCTATAACTGGCCGCGCGACCGGTTGGCGTTCCTGATGGCGGGCGGTACGGCGGCGCTGATCGAGAGCGTCGAGGGCGCGGAGGACGATCCGTTGGCGGGGCGTGCAGCGGTGGCCGATGCCGCGATCGGCGCGAGCGACGTGGTGATCGGCGTGGCGGCAAGCGGGCGCACGCCATATACGCTGGCGGTGATCGACGCGGCACGAGAGGCAGGGGCGCTCACGATCGGCGTGGCGAACAATGCCGGCGCCGCGCTGCTCACGCAGGCCGAACATGCGCTGCTCGCCGATACCGGCAGCGAGGTGGTGGCGGGCTCGACGCGCATGAAGGCGGGCACGGCGCAGAAGGCGGTTCTCAACCTGCTCTCGACCACCATCATGCTGCGGCTGGGGCTGGTTCACCGCGGGCTGATGGTCAACATGCGCGTATCGAACCGCAAGCTGCGTGCGCGGGCCGAGCGGATGGTGGGTGCGATCGCCGGCGTTGACGGGCAAGCTGCGGCGCGGGCGCTCGATGCGGCGGGCGAGGAGATCCGGCAGGCGGTGCTAGTGGCGCTTGGGGCGAGCGCCGCGGAAGCCACGGCGCTGTTGGCGGCACACGCGGGGAATTTAGGGGCGGCGATGGCTGCCTACCGCCGTTCGTCCTGAGCTTGTCGAAGGGCGTGCCACATGGCTCGGCGCTGCATGGCACGGGCTTCGACACGCTCAGCCCGAACGGCTGAGTGAGGCGGTACTCAATAGCGGAAGGTGATCGTCCCTAGCACGGTGCGTGGGGCACCGTAATAGCTCTGGTCGAAGGTCAGCGCGCTCAGGTAACGCTTGTTGGTGACGTTGCGGACGTTGACGCTGAGCGCGACGTGGGGCGTCAATTCGTAGCGGCCCATCAGGTCAGCTAGGACATAGTCGCCCTGATCGAGGCGGATCGGATCGCCCGCGGGAGTGAGCCCGCCGGGCTCGAAATAGAAGTCGCTCTGGTACTGGATCGACGTGCCGACCTTCAGCTGAGGCAGCGACGGCGGCGAATAGGTGAGGTTGAGACGGCCGATGTTGCGCGGTACGAAGGTGCGCTCGGGCTGGTCATCCTCGTTGCGGATCTTCATGAAGGTGAAGCCGCCGGTCGCCTGGAGGCCGGGCGCGAGCTGGCCACCGAATTCGAGCTCCACGCCTTGCGACTTGGCATCGACCGGGATGTACACGGTGCGGCCGAGCGTTGGATCGAACTGGCCGAAGGCGGTATTGTTCTGGCGCGCCTGGAACAATGCGGCGCTCGCGTACAGGCGGCCGTCGAACCATTCGCCCTTCACGCCGCCCTCGATATTGTCGCCGACGATCGGGGGCAGGATCTCGTTGGTCGCGCTCACCTCCACCTGCGGGCGGAAGATCTTGGCGTAGCTGGCGTAGAGGCTGATGTTCGAGGTGACGTCAAATGTCGCGCCGACGAAGGGCGAGAAGCGTGAGCGATCATAGGCCTGCGGCGTGCCGTAGGACGTGCCCTCGCTCGTCGCATGGGTGTAGTTGCCGCCCAGCATGATCTTGAGCGGATCGGCGGGGTTGAGCCGGACGAGGCCGTAGATCGTCTCGCGTACCGTGTGGGTGTCGAGGCTGAGGTCGTACGGTTCCGGGAAGTTCACCTGCGGGAAGGTGCCGTCGAAGAAGGTGTCGAGCGACAGCGGGATGCCAACCTGGCTGTAATCGTAGCTGGAATATTGCTGGTACTTCTCCGCGCCGCGCTGAAGCCCGAGCACCACATCATGGTCGCGGCCGCCGACGGACAGCTTGCCGCTGAGATAGGCGTCAATGGTGAGGTTGCGGGTCTGGCCGCGGAAAGCGCCGGGATAGCTGAAGATGGCGCGGGTATCGAGCGGGTCGTCAGGATCGCCGAGATCGATGCCGCCCGGCGCGCCGCGCACGGGATTGCCGTAGACGTAGAAGAGCGTGTCGTCTTCGCTCGTCGCCCGGCGCAGGACGGAAACCTTGCCCGTCCAGCCGTTGCCGAAATCATGCGTCAGATCACCAAAGATCTGGCGATCGACCACGCCCCAACTCGACCAGTCCGGCGCATAATTGGCGGTGCGATCGAATTCGATGCGGGTACCCTCCGTGTAATAAAGTGGGATCGCGCCCCACATGGCGCCTCGGCTGCGATGGTCCTGATGGCCGTAGCCGGCGCTGATCACGGTGTTGGGGCCGAGATCCGCCTCGACGATGCCGTACCCGGTCCAGCGGCGCAGGCCGTAGCGATCGAGATGGCTGTCGGTATCAAGGAAGGCGCCAACGGCGCGGGCGCGGATCGATCCATCCTTGGTGAGCGGCACGCTGACATCGGCATCGAAGCGAAGATTGTCGAAGGAGCCATATTGCGCGCTCGCCGACGCCTTGATCTCCCGGAAGGGGCGTTTGCGGATGAAGTTGACCACGGCCGATGGATTGCCGGTCGGCGACAGCAGGCCCGGCGCGCCGCGCACCACCTCGATCCGGTCGTAGATGGCGGTGTCGATCGAGCCGGTCTGGATGCCGAACGAGAACGGAAGGCCAATGCCGTCGATCTGGAACGTCTGAATGTCGAACCCACGGGCCGAGTAGTAGATGCGGTCGGTGTCGGAAGTGAGGACGCTGACGCCGGGCACGGTGGTGAGCAGCGCATTGACGTCGTTGAGCTGGAAATCCTCGATCTGCGCGCGGGTGACGACGCTGATCGACTGCGGCGTTTCGCGCTGGCTCATCTGGATACGCGTGGCGGTCCGCTGATCGGTGACGCCATAATCATCGCTGCCTTCGCTGCGCTGGCCGGTGACGACGATGTCGTCGCTGCGCTGTGTATCCGCCGCCGTTTCAGGCGCGGCAATCGCCGCTGCACTGGCGAGTAGTGCGGACATCATCGTCATTATTGCCTCCCTTGAACGAGAGGCCCGCTAGAAACGTTTGCGTGCTATTGCAAGCTAATCTCATTATCACAGATAAATTGGCTGCTCGACTTCGACGACGGTAGCCTTCGCGCCATGGTTGCAAACCTATGCGACGGGATAGGGCGTCAATGTCGCGCGGTTTTCGTCTGCGGCGACCGGACGCCCGATCATGGGAAAGGCGCGTTGCGGGCAGGCAGCGCGCTCGCATACCTTGCATCCGACCCCGATTGGCGTGGCCGCGCGCGGATCCGTGAGGTCGAAGCCGCGCGAATACACCAGCCGATGCGCGTGGCGAATGTCGCAGCCGAGCGCGATGGCGAAGGTCTTGCCCGGCTCCCCGAAAGCGCCGGCGGTGCGGCGGACCGTGCGGGCCACCCACAGATAGGTGCGTCCGTCGGGCATTTGCGCGACCTGACGCAGCACGCGGCCGGGCTGCACAAAGGCCTCGTACACCTTCCACAGGGGGCAACTGCCGCCCACGCGCGAGAAGTGGAAGTCGGTGGCCGACTGGCGCTTGGAGATGTTGCCGGCGCGATCGACGCGGATGAAGAAGAAGGGCACGCCGCGTGCCTCGGGGCGCTGGAGCGTCGAAAGACGGTGGCAGATCGTCTCAAACCCCACGCCGAAATGGCGGCCGAGCTTCTCGATATCGTACGCCTGCGCCTCCGCCTCGGCGAGGAAATCGGCGTAGGGCAGCAAAAGCGCACCGGCGAAATAATTGGCGAGGCCGATGCGGGCGAGGCGGCGCGCTTCGGGGCCGGTGAGGATGGGATCGTCGGCGAGCCGGTCGATGAGGTCGCCGAGTTCGAGAAAGGCGAGCTGGGTCGCCATCTGGAACGCCTGCTGCCCGGCGCGCAGGTCCGGCGAGATGTGGAGCGTGCGGGTGGCGGGATCGTAGCGGCGCTGCACCGCGCCGGGCTCGGACAAAGCAACAGTGATGCCGTGGCGATCCTGCAGACGTCCGATCAGCCCGGCATGGACACGGCGCGGGCCGAAGCCGGCCTCTTTGTAGAGCGCTTCGGCCGCCTGATCGAGCGGCTCGATATGGTTGTAATTGGCGTAGAAGAGCTCGCGGACCTGCTCGAACGGCATGCGCGCGCCGCCGCCCTCAATCCATTGGTCGCCGAGCTGCGCGGCCATCGCCTCGGTGCGCTCGGTGAGGTCACGCTGGCGGCGATGGAGCGCAATCAGCGTGCGCGCGACTGCGGGCATGTTGGTGGCGAGCTCGCGGATTTCGGCGAGTGCGATCGGCTCGGGCGCTTCGGTCAGGCTGTCGCGCAGGTCGGTGATGAGGCGTGCTTCCTCGTCCTCCGAGAAGAGCTGGACGTCGATGCCGAAGACCTGGTTGATCTTGAGCAGCACGGGGACGGTGAGAGGGCGCTGATTCTGCTCGATCTGGTTGAGGTAGCTGGTCGAGATGCCGAGCGCTTGGGCGAGCTCGACCTGTTTCAGGCGGCGTTCTTCGCGCAGGCGGCGGAGGCGCACGCCCATGAAGGTCTTCCGCATTCCTTCGCACCTTTCGCTTCGGCTCTGCGGAAAGGAGTAGCGGGTTGCGGATGTTGCGGAAAGTGCTGCCTCCGTCATGCCGGCTTTGTGCCGGCATCCAGAGAGCCTCGCTTTCAACGGCTGTGGAGTTTGCGGAGGGCTGGATGCCGGCACGAGGCCGGCATGACGATTGGGGGTCAGGTCAGCTCACCCGCTGCCATCATCCCGGGCTTGATCCGGGATCCAACGTGCAGCGAGAGCTTCGGCTTCAGCGTGTGCGGGACGTTGGACCCCGGCGCAAGGCCGGGGTGACGTTGGTGCTTAGGCCGGGGTGACGTAAGGCAAGGATCAGGCGTTGGGCATCACCGGCACCACCGTCTTGATGATGCTGGCGTCCAGTTCCTCGAAGTCGTGCAGGCCGATCGTGTCGTACAGTTCCTGGCGGGTCTGCATGCGGTCGACGTATTTGTGGGTGCCGCCGTTTTCCTTGATCGAGGCGTAGAGTTCGGCCTGCGCCTTGTTGGCGACGCGCAGGGACGAGACCGGCCAGATCACCATCTTATAGCCCATCGCCTCGAATTCGGCGGCGGTGTAGAAGGGCGTCTTGCCGAATTCGGTCATGTTCGCGAGCAGCGGCACGTTGGGCACGGCCTTCGCGAACTTTTCAAACATCTCGCGGGTGTTCAGCGCCTCGGGGAAGATCGCGTCGGCCCCCGCCTCAACATAGAGCTTGGCGCGCTCGACCGCCGCGTCGAAGCCCTCGACGCCGGCGGCGTCGGTGCGGGCGACGATGACGATGTCGCGCGCGGCCTTCTTCGCGGCGGCGACCTTGGTCGCCATGTCCATCGCGGAGACCAGGTTCTTGCCGTTCAGGTGCCCGCACTTCTTCGGCAGGATCTGGTCCTCAAGATGGACGGCGCCGGCGCCGGCATCCTCGAAGGTGCGGACCATGTGCATGACGTTCAGCGCCTCACCATAGCCGGTGTCGCCGTCGACCAGCAGCGGCAGGCCCGACGAACGGACGATCTGGCGGATGAAGAAAGCAACTTCGTCGACAGTGATGATGCCGAGATCGGGCAGGCCCATCGACGCGGTCATCGCCGCGCCCGACAGATACAGGCCGTCGAAGCCGGCATTGCGCGCCTGGATCGCGGCCTGGCCGTTGTGCGCACCGGGCAGCTGGAAGATGCCGGGGCGCTCAAGGCCCGCGCGGAAGCGCTTGCCGGCGGATTCGGTGGGGAGGTCGGAGGCGAGGAGGTAGGGCATTGGAAGGTCCTTATGGGTCGGCTTCGATGTTGACGCGATCTGGTCAGTGCGTATCTATATACTTATGGAGCGGAACAGCAGACTGATTGTAAAGCGGCTCCGCGACGAGGGTTACGAATTGATCGGTGCGAAGGGATCGCACCACAAGTTTCGCAAGGGTGCGATCACGATCATCGTGCCGCATCCCAAGAAAGACCTGCCGCTGGGCACCGCGCGCAGCATCGCCCGGATGGCCGGCTGGATCTGAGGAAATGCCATGACCTACTATATCGGCGTCGTCCACAAGGATGCGGACAGCAGCTACGGCATAGCCTTTCCCGATCTTCCGGGATGCTTCTCGGCGGGAGAAGACTTGGCCGAACTGGAGCGCAACGCGATCGAGGCGATCGACCTGTTCCTGGAAGGCGAGGATGTTGGAAGTTATCCCGCCCGAGACATGAATGCGATCCGAGACGGATTGGAGGCGGACGACCGAGCCGCCATGCTGATGGCAGTGCCGTTCGTCCGATCCGGCGGCCGCACCGTACGCGTGAACTTCACCGTAGATGCGGCCACGCTTGCTGCGATCGACGCGGCGGCCAAGCGGCGCAACCTCTCGCGCAGCGCTTTTTTGGTAAGCGCTGCGCATAACGAGATTGCGGGTCACTGATGGCTGACCGTCGCGCACAGGCTTACTTGCGCTCGGCCAGCGGCACCCACTTGAGGTCTTCGGGGCCGGTGTAGTTCGCCGAGGGCCGGATGATCTTGTTGTCCTCGCGCTGCTCGATGACGTGCGCGGCCCAGCCGCTGGTGCGGGCGATCACGAACAGCGGCGTGAACATCGCGGTGGGGACGCCCATCATGTGATAGGAGACGGCCGAGAACCAGTCGAGGTTCGGGAACATCTTCTTCACTTCCATCATCACCGCCTCGAGGCGGTCGGCGATGTCGTACATCTTGGTCGAGCCGGCCTCGTCCGACAGCTTCTTGGCGACGCGCTTGATGACGACGTTGCGCGGGTCGCTGATCGTATAGACCGGGTGGCCGAAGCCGATGATGACTTCCTTGGCTTCCATCCGGCGACGGATGTCGGCCTCGGCATCGTCCGGGTTCTGGTAGCGCTTCTGGATCTCGAACGCGACTTCGTTGGCGCCGCCGTGCTTGGGGCCGCGCAGCGCGCCGATCGCGCCGGTGATGCACGAATGCATGTCCGATCCGGTGCCGGCGATGACGCGCGACGTGAAGGTCGAGGCGTTGAACTCATGCTCGGCATAGAGGATCAGCGACGTGTGCATTGCCTGCACCCAGCTGTCGCTCGGCTTCTCACCGTGAAGGAGGTGGAGGAAGTGGCCGCCGATCGACTCGTCGTCGGTCTCGACCTCGATCTCCACGCCGTTGTTCGACAGGTGATACCAATAGAGCAGCATGGAGCCGAGGCTGGCCATCAGCCGGTCGGCGATGTCGCGGGCGCCAGGGCTGTTGTGGTCATCCTTCTCGGGCAGCGCGCAGCCGAGTGCGGAGACGCCGGTGCGCATCACATCCATTGGGTGGGCAGCGGCGGGGAGGGCGGCGAGAGCTTCCTTCACCGCGAGCGGGAGGCCGCGCAGCGCCTTGAGCTTGGCCTTGTACGCCTTGAGCTCGGCGGGATTAGGGAGCCAGCCGTGGACGAGGAGGTGGGCGATCTCCTCGAATTCCGCGCCCTCAGCGAAGTCGAGGATGTCATAGCCGCGATAGTGCAGGTCGTTGCCGGTGCGGCCGACGGTGCACAGCGCGGTGTTGCCGGCAGTGACGCCCGAGAGGGCGACGGACTTCTTCGGCTTGAAGGTGGGAGCGGTGGCGGTGTCGGTCATGCTCTTTCGGTCCTCTTTCTACTTTTCCGTTCGCCCTGCGTGGGGCGTGTTACAAGCGCTACCGTTCGGGGCACGTGCTTCGACAGGCTCAGCACGAACGGTTGTTTCTAGAAGCTGCCCTCCGGCACGCGGACGTGGCCTTCCATCAGGATGCGGGCGCTTCGACTCATGATCGCTTTGGTGACGGTCCATTGACCGTCGACTTGGCGGGCCTCCGCGCCGACGCGCAGGGTGCCGGAGGGGTGGCCGAAGCGGACCGACTGGCGCTCGCCGCCGCCGGCCGCCTGGTTGACGAGCGTGCCCGGGACGGCTGCGGCGGTGGCGATGGCGACCGAGGCGGTGCCCATCATCGCGTGGTGGAGCTTGCCCATCGACAAGGCGCGGACGAGCAGGTCGATATCACCGGCTTTCACGATCTTGCCGCTGGAGGAGGGGTAATCGGTCGGCGGGGCGACAAAGGCGATCTTGGGCGTGTGCTGACGCTTGGCGGCTTCCTCGGGCGACTTGATGAGGCCCATCTTGAGCGCGCCGATCGTGCGCAGCGCCTCGAAGCGGCGGAGCGTGTCGGGATTGGTGTTGATCGTCTCGCGCAGCTCGGTGCCGGTGAAGCCGATGTCGGCGGCGTTCACGAAGATGGTCGGAATGCCCGCGGTGATCATCGTCGCCTTTAGCTTGCCGCCGGGGACGATTTCCTCGGGCACGTCAAGTTCGTCGACGAGATTGCCCGTGGGGAACATTGAGCCACCCTCTTCGCCGTCGTCGGCGGGGTCGACGAATTCGAGGACGATCTCGGCCGCGGGGAAGGTGACGCCGTCGAGTTCGAAGTCGCCGGTTTCCTGCACTTCGCCATTGGCGACCGGGACGTGGGCGATGATCGTCTTGTTGATGTTCGCCTGCCAGATGCGGACGATGCAGATGCCGTTCTCGGCGCGGTTCGCGTCGACATAGCCGGCGTGGATCGCGAAGGCGCCAGCGCCGGTCGAGAGATTGCCGCAATTACCGGACCAGTCCACGAAATCGGTGTCGATCGACACCTGGCCGTATAGATAATCGACGTCGTGGTCGGGCTGGCTGCTCGGCGAGACGATCACGCACTTGCTGGTGCTGGAAGTCGCGCCGCCCATGCCATCGATCTGCGCGGCATAGGGGTCGGGGCTTCCGATGACGCGCTGGAACAGCTTGTCGCGAGCGGCACCGGGAGTGCGAGCGGACTCGGGGAGGTCCTCAAGGCGGAAGAACACGCCCTTGCTGGTGCCGCCGCGCATGTAGGTGGCGGGAATGCGGGTTTGGCCGGTCATTGGCGTGCTGCCTCGCTTTGCTTCACTTCGTCATGCCGGACCTGTGCCGGCATCCAGGGTGCCGCGTATCCGGCGCCGCTAGGTTCGCGGACGGCTGAACCCCGGCACAAGGCCGGGGTGACGGTAGTGTGTGCGGCGGGCGTCACGCTGCGGCCGCCTCCGACGCCAAAAAGTCCTGGGCGAAGCGCTGGAGGACGCCGCCGGCTTCGTAGATCGAGACCTCCTCCGCCGTGTCGAGGCGGCAAGTGACGGGGACTTCCTCGGTCGAGCCGTCCTTGCGGCGGACGATCAGCGTCAGCGTGGCGCCGGGGCGGCGCTCACCGACCACGTCATAGGTCTCAGTGCCGTCGAGGCCGAGCGTCAGGCGGGTGGTGCCCGGCTTGAACTCGCACGGCAGCACGCCCATGCCAATGAGGTTGGTGCGGTGGATGCGCTCGAAGCCCTCCGCGACGATCGCTTCGACGCCGGCGAGGCGCACGCCCTTGGCAGCCCAGTCACGCGAGGAGCCCTGACCGTAGTCGGCACCGGCGATGATGATCAGCGGCTGAGCACGATCAAGATACGTCTCGATTGCCTCCCACATGCGCATCACCTTGCCGTCGGGCTCGACGCGGGCAAGGCTCCCCTTCTTCACCGCGCCTTCGACCACCGCCATCTCGTTGACGAGCTGCGGGTTGGCAAAGGTCGCGCGCATCGCCGTCAAGTGATCGCCGCGATGGGTGGCGTAGGAGTTATAGTCCTCCTCGGGCACGCCCATCTTGGTCAAATATTCGCCGGCCGCGGAGCTGGCGAGGATCGCGTTCGAGGGCGAGAGGTGGTCGGTCGTGATGTTGTCGGGCAGGATTGCAAGCGGGCGCATGTCCTTCAGCGTGCGCGGATGTGCCGCGAGCGCGCCGACCCCCTCGGTGTCCCAATAGGGCGGACGGCGGATGTAGGTGGACGTGGGGCGCCAATCGTAGAGCGGGCTGATCTTCTCCGCCGAGCGCGCGCGGGCGCCGAACATCGGCTCGTACACCTTGCGGAACTGCTCGGGCTTCACGTGCGCGGCGACGATCGCGTCGATCTCTTCGTCGGTGGGCCAGAGATCCTTGAGGCGGATCTCGCGGCCGTCGACCACCCCCAGCACGTCGCGCTCGATGTCGAAACGGACGGTGCCGGCAATCGCATAGGCCACCACGAGCGGCGGCGAGGCGAGGAACGCCTGCTTGGCATAGGGGTGAATGCGGCCGTCGAAGTTGCGGTTACCTGAGAGAACGGCAGTCGCGTAGAGATCGCGGTCGATGATCTCCTGCTGAATCTTGGGGTCCAGTGCGCCCGACATGCCGTTGCAAGTGGTGCACGCGAAGGCGACGATACCGAAGCCGAGCTTTTCCAGTTCGGGAAGCAGGCCGGCTTCCTCCAGATAGAGACGCGCGACGATCGAGCCGGGGGCGAAGCTGGACTTCACCCAAGGCTTGCGGACGAGGCCGAGTTCGTTGGCCTTTTTTGCGACAAGCCCTGCGGCGACGACGTTGCGCGGGTTCGATGTGTTGGTGCAGCTGGTGATCGCGGCGATGATCACCGCGCCGTCGGGGAGCAGGCCTGCGCGTTCCTCCGCCTGTGCCTTCTCGAGATCTACCGCGATGCCGCGCTCCTCCAGTGCGGAGGTCGGCAGGCGGCGGTGCGGGTTAGACGGGCCGGCGAGGTTGCGCTCGACGGTGGAGAGGTCGAACTCAAGGACGCGCTCATACTCGGCGGTCTTGAGCGCATCGGCCCACAGGCCGGTGTGCTTGGCATAGGTCTCGACCAGCTTGACCTGCTCGCTCTCGCGGCCGGTGAGCAGGAGATAGTCGATCGTCTGCTGGTCGATGTAGAACATCGACGCGGTCGCGCCATATTCCGGGCACATATTCGAGATGGTCGCGCGATCGCCGATCGTCAGGCTGTCCGCGCCCTCGCCGAAGAATTCGATCCACGCGCCGACGACGCGTTCCTTGCGGAGAAATTCGGTGATTGCGAGAACGATGTCGGTAGCGGTGATGCCCGGCTGGCGCTTGCCGGTGAGGCGGACGCCGACGATATCGGGCAGGCGCATCATCGACGCGCGGCCAAGCATCACCGTCTCCGCCTCCAGCCCACCAACGCCAATTGCGATAACGCCCAGCGCATCGACATGCGGCGTGTGGCTGTCAGTGCCGACGCAGGTGTCGGGGAAGGCAACGCCGTCGCGCAGCTGGATGACGGGCGACATCTTTTCCAGATTGATCTGGTGCATGATGCCGTTGCCGGCGGGGATCACGTCGACGTTCTGGAACGCCTCCTTGGTCCATTCGATGAAGTGGAAGCGATCCTCGTTGCGGCGATCCTCGATCGCGCGGTTCTTCTCGAACGCCTGCGGGTCGAAGCCGCCGTGCTCGACGGCGAGGCTGTGATCCACGATCAGCTGGGTCGGAACGACGGGGTTGACCTTCGCCGGGTCGCCGCCCTGATCGGCGATCGCGTCGCGCAAACCCGCGAGGTCGACGAGCGCGGTCTGGCCGAGAATGTCGTGGCAGACGACGCGCGCGGGATACCAGGGGAAGTCCAGATCCCGCTTGCGCTCGACGATCTGGGTGAGGGCGTCGGTGAGCAAAGCGGGGTCGCAGCGGCGAACGAGCTGCTCGGCCAGGACACGCGCCACATAGGGCAGGCCGTCATAAGCGCCCGGTCGGATCGCCTCGATCGCTTCGCGCGTGTCGAAGAAGTCGACCTGGGTTCCGGGGAGTTGCTTGCGATGGGCGCGGTTCATGGCTGAATCTCTGTCTGGCTTGGCGCCGCGCACGGTTCCGAGACTCTCCCGAGTTGTGCGCGTCGCTTCGTACGATCACGGCTTACCATTTGTGCATTATCCGCAAACGCGCAACCCATGCAGGCGATCTAAAGGGCGAAGATCGGCGGATGGCATGAGGGCGAGACTGCGAAGTTTGCGAATGAAGCTTTCATCTTCGCGGCCTCGCGCCGGCGTTGAAGGCGCCGCGTGAGCAGCGGCTGGCGACGCTCGCGGGGCTCTGGATCGCGCACCAAGTCTTGGCCGGCGCTGGGTGATTCGCGGACGTCGCGGCTCAAACGTCTGTGATCGGCGGGCATTTTGCTATATGCGCCAGGCCATGACCAAGCCCGTCACCACTGACATCGACCGCCCGATCCTGACGCCGCCTGATGGCCACAAGAAGGTGTTGCTGCACAGCTGCTGTGCGCCCTGCTCAGGCGAAGTGATGGAGGCGATGACCGCGAGCGGGATCGACTATACGATCTTCTTCTACAACCCGAACATCCACCCCAAGGAGGAATATATCCTTCGCAAGGAGGAAAATATCCGCTTTGCCGAGAAGCACGACATCCCCTTCGTGGATGCCGACTACGACACGGTGAACTGGTTCAAGCGTGCGCGCGGGATGGAGAACGAGCCTGAGCGCGGCGTACGCTGCACCATGTGCTTCGACATGCGGTTTGAGCGTACGGCGCTTTATGCGCATGAGAATGGCTTCCCGGTGATCACGTCGTCGCTCGGCATCTCGCGCTGGAAGAACATGACGCAGATCAACGATTGCGGTGAACGGGCGGCGGGGCGTTATCCTGACCTGAGCTATTGGACGTTCAACTGGCGCAAGGGTGGCGGCGCGGCGCGGATGATCGACATTTCCAAGCGCGAGAACTTCTACCAGCAGGAATATTGCGGCTGCGTCTATTCGCTGCGCGACACGAATGCCCATCGCGTGTCGCAGGGGCGGCAGGAGATCGAGATCGGCAAGCTGTTCTACGGGACTGATCAGCAGGCGTAGCTGACGTACGGGGGGGGGTGAACGCCGATCGCTCGAGAGGCGCTTAGCTGACCTCGAACCACACAGGTGATGCCTCGAACAGGCGCGTAGCTTGGTGCTCGGGACCGGAGGCGAAGCGGATGGTCGTTCCGTCAGGGCTGCTGTCGTCCAGCTTCACCGCGCAACGCAATGTCTTGTCGCCGTGCCGACGCTCGAAGGCGAGCAGGCGCGTGGTGCCAGTGGCGCTGGCCGGCTCATAGCTGCCGCCGATGAACAGCGCCGGGTTTTCACGTCGGGCCGCCAGCAACGCGATTATCAGTTGGAGCTTGGCCGGGGGAAGGTCGAGCGCGGCGAAGCGCGCGGGGAAATCCACTGCGCGCCGGTTGTCGGGATCAACGAGGCTGAGATCTGCCAATTCTGTGCCCTGATACAGGTCCGGCACGCCGGGCAAGGTGTATCGCAATGCGACCTGAACGAGGCTGTTCCGGGCAGCAGTGGGTGCGATCTCGGCGAGAAAGCTCTCGATGGCTGCGGTAAAGCGTGGGTCGGTGATGAGCGCGCGGGCAAGATCGTTGCAGCGCGTCTCATAGTCTTCGTTGGGTGCTTCCCAGGATGAGCGCAGCTTGGCCTCGCGCAGAGCCTTGGTCTGCCAGGCGGAGATGCGGTCGGCGAAGTCGTCGGTCAGTCGATCGGGCCAGGCGCCGAGAAGCGACTGGAACAGCATGTAGCGGTCCCCGCGATCGACATCGCTGGACATCGGCTCTGCAATCGCCTCCCATCCCACAACCGTTTCACGCCAGCGCATAGGCATGCTGCTCAGCACTGCGAGCCGCGCGCGCGTGTCTTCGCCACGCTTGTGGTCGTGCGTCGCGGTGGTCAGCATGGCACGAGGCCAGTGCCGCGCGCGGGCGATCATGCGCTCGTGAAAGGTCGAAGGCTCCATTGTCATCCGAGCGGCATCGAAGCCTACGTCGTTTCGCGACAGCAGGCGGCCATAGCGATAGAAAGCCGTGTCTTCCAATGCCTTGGCGGCGATTGGTGCAGAGAGTTGTTGAAAGCGGCGCACCGCGTCAGCTCGTTCTTCGACACTGCCCGAACCGTTACCGGCCAGCCATTCAAGGATGAGGTCCGCCACCTTCTCCTCCCCCGGTGGGAGATGCGGCGCGACCCGACTGCGCGTTTCCTTGCGGATCGCCGCATCGCTGGCGGGCGCGTCCGGGCCATAGGTGCGGTAGACGGGAAAGACCCAGAGCAATCGCTCGACCGCGCGGCGCAGCATGGCGCGGGTCACGCCATCGGGAGCAATCCGTGCAAAAGCATCGACACAGCCTTCGAGCTGACCGGTGAATTGCCACGCGAGCAGTTGCTGCCTTGCGAGAAGTTCTTCCGAATGCAGCTCAGCGGGTCGGCCGCTGACGTCATGCCATAAGGCGCCGAGCGGCGCGGCGCCGGCGGGATCGTGAAGCAGAGCTGCGACATCCTCCATGAAATCGTAACCACTCGTGCCATTTACCGCCCACTCTTCCGATAGCGCCTCACCTGGACCAAGGATCTTTTCGATGACGATCCATGCATCGGGCCCAAGCCGTTCGCGTAGAGCACGGCAGTAGCTGAGCGGATCCGTGAGGCCGTCGACATGGTCGACCCGCACGCCGTCGATCAGCCCTTCCGCATGCAAGCGGAAGTAGAGCTGATGCGTTTTCTCGAACACCGCTGGATCCTCGATCCGCACGCCCGCGAGTTCGTTGATCGCAAAGAAGCGCCGCCAGTTGAGCTCGTCGTTAGCGGTGCGCCAGAGCGCGAGACGATAGTGCTGGCGGGCAAGGAGCGCCCCGATCCGTTCCCGGTCCGGTGCATTCTGGTCTTCGTCACGGAGCGGAAAATGCTGCTCTCCATAGGCAGTTATCCACCAACGCTCGTTACGATGCTCAACCTTGATCACGCCTTCCGCCAAGGCTTGGGTCAGCGAGGTGCCGAGGACCGGAAGAACGATCGGGCGCGACCAGTCGATGTCGAAGATTTCGGCATAGTCGCTGGCGCGGCCGTGGCGGAGCACGTCGTTCCACCAGGGGTTGGTATCACCGGCCACACCCATGTGGTTGGGCACGATGTCGATGATCATGCCCATGCCGCGCGCCCGCAACACCTTGACCAAGCTGCGGAAGCCTTCCTCACCGCCGAGTTCGGGATTGATCGATGTGGGATCCACCACGTCATAGCCATGGGTCGAGCCCGGCGCCGCGGTGGTGATGGGGGAGGCGTAGATGTGACTGATGCCGAGGCGATCGAGGTAGGGCACGATCTCCTCCGCATCAGCAAAGGTGAAATCCTTATAAAACTGAAGACGATAGGTCGCGCGGGGGATCATCCGGGCCTCTTGGCGGTAAGCATCTGGGTACGGGCGGCGACAGTCACGTCGGCGAGCAGCTGATCAGTGGCGGCGGGCATGCGGCGGCGCCAGTTGGGATGCTCGTCAACGGTGCCGGGCAGATTAGGTTGCTCCTCAAGGCCGAGCAGATCTTCGAGCGGGTAGATGGCGAGGGCGGCGGGCGCATTGGACACCGCTGCGAGGACCTGATCCAGCGGCGCTGGCTCCGGGGCGACAGTAGCTATTCCAATAGCTTGTGCCAGGGACTTGCGTTCGTCTGTTCGACTCTCAAGGCTTGCGGCCCGACCGCTGATCTTCGCCCGCCAATCGAGATCGCGGCCCTTCCACCAGCCGGCGACGGTGGGCGTGTCGTGCGTGCCAGTCATGGCTACGGCGTCCGCATCCCATTGGGCAGGCGAGACAAAATCGCCTTCTTCGTCCCGTTCAAACGGTAGGACGTGCATGCCGAGCATGCCGCGCCGGGAGAGATCGTCGCGCAGGCCGGGCGGGACGGTGCCCAGATCCTCCGCAATGACGATTGCCCCGGCCCTATGTGCCTCGATCGCGACGATATTCTTGAGGATATCGCCTGGCATGGTGAGATATGCGCCATCGACCGCGGTGCCGCCGTCGGGAACGATCCAGAGGTGGTCAAGGCCGATTGCATGATCGATACGGAGACCGCCGGCATGACGCAGCGCGGTGCGTATGGTGTTGATAAAAGGCGCAAAGCCGGTGCGTGCCAAGGCGAAGGGGTCGAGGGCGGAGATGCCCCAGTTCTGACCATCGGGGCCGAGCGGATCGGGGGGGGCGCCGATGGTAACGCCCGTGAGGAGATCCTGCGGAGCGCTCCAGCCGTGGCTGCCGCCACGATCGGTGCCGACGGCGAGGTCCGCAACAAGGCCGATTGCCATGTGGTCCCGGGCACATTCTTGTGCGTGTGCAAGGCCTTGGTCGGCGAGCCATTGAAGATAGGTGAAGAAGGCAACGTCATCGGCGTGCTCGGCGGCGAAGCGTTGGACCGCGGGGCTGGCAGGATCACGAAGCTCGGCGGGCCAGGCGGGCCAGCCCTGGCCGCCGAAGTGGAGGTTTATAGCGTCGAACAGCGCGTGATCGGAGACGTTCGGCCTGGTTTCGGCCACGTACGCCGCAACCTTGGCCCGAACTTCGGAAGAGGCATTCGCAAACGAAAGCCGCAGGTGGTTTAAACGAACATCGTGGGAGGTTCGCCAGTCGATCAGGTCGGGTGCAGGCTCATCCGGAAACGGCATGCCGACCAGTGATGGATCGGCGAGCATGACATTGTGGAAGAGGCGTGAGGACGGGGCATAGGGGCTGAAGCGGCCCGGGTCGCCGGGGAAGAGCGCGTGGGTGGGGCTGATCGCGAGCGCGGTGGCGCCGGCACGGCCGAAGGCGGCCGCGGCGCGGGCGAGGGTGGCGTAAGTGCCGTAGG
>NZ_LSKH01000253.1:0-12988 GCF_001557395.1 Sphingomonas sp. CCH5-D11
GCTCGCGCCGACGCTGAAGGGCACGATCCACCCGCCGCCACGGCTCATGCTGCAATGCCTGTTCTTCTTTTTCGCTGGCCTGCGCTTCCGCGAGCCCGCCTTCGCCCTCGCGCGCCGCGCCGGCATCGTCACGCTGGCGCTGGCCACGCCGGTCATGCTCGCTTTGATATGGGCCTATCACAAGAACGTCTTCGGCACGTTCCCGCTGGCCGGGATTGCCTGCGTCTTCTGGGGCATCATCGCCTCCAGCCTCGCGACGCGGCATGTGCCGCTGCTCCGTTCGTTCGGCCATTGGATGGGATCGCGGACGCTACAGGTCTATGTGCTCCATTTCCTGGTCCTCACCGCTTTGCTGAACCTCGCCGCCACGTACCTGCCCGGCGCGGTGAAGGGATCGCCGCTGGCCGCCATCGCCGCGCCGCTGCTTCTTACCCTCGTCACCACCCTGGGCTGTCTGGCGTTGGCCTATTGCCTGCCGCGGCTGAAGCTCGGCTGGTTGCTGAAACTGCCCCGGTGAGGCGCGCTTTCCCTCACGGCTTGCGATTGCTGCGCATCGCGAAGCTGGACGTGATCCGCGACACGCCCGGCAGTCGGGACAGCACGTCGCGGTGGAACCGGGCGTAATGATCCATGTCGGTGATCTGCAGCCGCAGCAGGTAATCGCCATCGCCCGTCAGCAGATACCATTCGCGGATCTCGGCATGGCGGCGCATCGCCGCCTCGAAACGGGTGAGATATTCCTCCGTCTGCCGTTCCAGCTCCACCTGCACCAGCGCCACCGTCCCCTCGTCAGGATCGCTGCCGGCGATGATCGCGGTATAGCCGCGGATCACGCCGCTTTTCTCCAGCAGCTTCAGCCGGCGCAGGCAGGCGGATTCGGACAGCCCCACCTCGCGCGCCAGCGCGCTGTTGGTGATCCGCGCATTCAGCCGGAGCTGGTTCAGGATGCGGCGGTCCACCGCGTCGGTCATGGTCGTGATTATCCCTGTTCGTTCGCAGATGCTGCGAAAACGGCGCCGCGATAGCAGCTTCCGTCGCAGATTCGGCCAAAAATCCGCGCCGGCTTCATCTATGATGCCATTGGAGAATGAGCGGGGAGAGCGAGTGGCGATGGTGAATCGTGCAATCTGGCGGCGGGTTCGGGCCGGCGGCGGCGCGGTGCCTGCTTCTGCCTTCGCTCTGGCCCCGCTTTCGCGTCCCGCCATGCCGGTGTCGGCACGATGAGGGTCGTCGTTCTTGGCGCCGGGGTGATCGGCGTCACCGCCGCTTATTACCTCCGCCGCGCCGGGCATGAGGTGGTGGTGGTCGATCGCCAGCCGGGCGCGGCGCTGGAAACCAGCTTCGCCAATGCGGGCGAGATCTCACCCGGCTATGCCTCGCCCTGGGCGGCGCCGGGCATTCCGGCAAAGGCGATCCGCTGGCTGCTGATGCATCACGCGCCGCTGATCCTGCGGCCGCGACCCGACATGGCGATGCTGACCTGGCTCGCCGCCATGCTGCGCAACTGCACGGCGCAGCGCTATGCCCTGAACAAGAGCCGCATGGTCGGGCTGGCGGAGTTCAGCCGCGACGAGCTGGTGGCGCTGCGCCGCGACCTGGGCATCGCCTATGACGAACGTTCGCAGGGGACGCTTCAGCTCTTCCGCACCGAGAAGCAGATGGCCGGCAGCGCGAAGGACATGGATGTGCTGCGCGATTATGGCGTGCCGTTCGAATTGCTCGACCGCGACGGCTGCGTGCGGGCGGAGCCGGGCCTCGCCGCCGCGCGCGACCGCTTCGTCGGCGGGCTTCGCCTGCCCAATGACGAAACGGGCGATTGCCACCTGTTCACCACCCGCCTGGCGGAGCGGCTCGCCGCGGATGGCGTGGAGTTCCGTTATTCCACCGCGATCCGGGCGCTTGAGCTATCGGGCGGCGCAATCGCCGGGGTCAGCACCGATGCCGGCACCATCCGCGGCGATACTTATCTCGTCGCGCTTGGCAGCCATTCGCCCCAGCTCGTCCGCCCGCTTGGCCTGCGCCTGCCGGTGTATCCGGTGAAGGGCTATTCGCTGACCGTGCCGATCGCCGATCCGGCGCTGGCGCCCGTCTCCACACTGCTCGACGAAAGCTACAAGATCGCGATCACCCGCCTGGGCGATCGCATCCGCGTGGGCGGCATGGCGGAGATTTCCGGCTATGATAATTCGCTGCCGCGCCGGCGCGAGGCGACGTTGCTCCATTCGCTGAACGATCTGTTCCCCGGCGCGGCGCGGCCGGGGCCGACCGGCTTCTGGAGCGGCCTTCGTCCCATGACGCCCGATGGCCCGCCGATCATCGGCCGCGCGGGGCCCGCGAACCTGTTCCTCAGCACCGGTCATGGCACGCTCGGCTGGACCATGGCCTGCGGCTCGGCCGCGGTGGTTTCCGCGCTCATCTCGGGCCAGCGCCCCCCCATCGCTACCGACGGCCTCGGGCTAGATCGCTACAGCCGGTAAGCGGGGCCGCTCAGCGGGGCCGGTAAGCGGGCCGGTCGCCGGCGCCGCTCAGGCCAGCATTTCCACCGTCACCGGAAAGATCGGCCGGCCGGTGCGCGCGAAGGCGGCGACATTCTCCATCGTCGTCTCGGCGATGGCGGTCAGCGCCTCGTGCGTCAGGAACGCCTGGTGGCCGGTGATCAGCACGTTGGGAAAGGTCAGCAGGCGGGCGAACACATCGTCCTGGATGATCTGGCTGGACAGGTTCTCGAAGAAGAGGTCGCTTTCCTCCTCATAGACGTCCAGGCCGACATGGCCGATATGGCCGCTCTTCAATCCGTCGATCAGCGCCTGCGTTTCCACCAGCGCGCCGCGCCCGGTGTTGATGATCATCACCCCCGGCTTCATCCGCGCGATCGCCGCGTGATCGATCAGGTGGCGAGTGTGCGGGGTCAGCGGGCAGTGGAGCGAAATGATGTCGGATCGGGCGAACAGCGTCGCCAGATCGACATATTCCCCGCCGGTGGCCGAAAAGCTCCTGTTCGCGGCCGGATCATGGCCAAGGATGCGGCATCCCAGGCCGTTCATGATGCGCGCGAGGCTAGTGCCGATCTGCCCGGTTCCCACGATTCCCACCGTGCGACCGTGAAAGTTGAACCCGGTCAGCCCGTCCAGCGCGAAATTGCCCTCCCGCACGCGGGCATAGGCGCGGTGGATGTTGCGGCTGAGGCTCAGCATCAGCGCGGCGGTATGTTCCGCCACCGCCTCGGGCGAATAGGCCGGCACCCGCCCCACCTGGATGCCCAGCTCCTGCGCCGCGACCAGGTCCACATTGTTGAACCCGGCACAGCGCAGCGCGATCAGCCGCGTGCCCCCGGCGTGCAGCGCCTCCAGCACCGGCCGGTCGAGCAAGTCGTTGACAAAGGCGCATATTCCCGTCGCTCCCTGCCCAAGCGGCGCCGTGTCGAGGCTCAGCCTCGGCTCCAGGAAGCGGATCTCATGCCCCCCGCCCAGCGCATCGTTGGCCGCCGCCAGATAGGTCCGGTCATATGGTTTGGTGCTGAATGTCGCGATCCTCATGCCAGCGTCACCTTCCCTGTCCGCGCCCGGCCGGCCCGACTCGATCCCGTGGAGCGCGCGGCGTTTCCGTGCGTTCCCTGATAGTTCACGGGAGTAGCAAGTGGGTAGAAACTGGGTCGTCACCGCATCGGCAATCGCCCTTCTCGCAGGGTGCAGCGTTCAGGATCAATCAGCGCAAAATGGCGCCGCCGGAACGGAGGCGGCACAGCAGGCAAGCTGGAGCGACAGCACCGCCGACCAGCTGCGCAAGGCCATCGCCGGCCGCGCCGCGCACGGCCTGGATGGAAAGGATTTCGCCGTCAGCGGCGATGACCCACAGGCGCTGACCCAGGCGGCGCTCGCTTATGCCGGCGCGCTGGCGCAAGGCGCGACCGACCCCACCAAGCTGTACGACGTCTATACCGTCGCGCGGCCCAAGGTGGATCTGAAACAGGGCCTGCAGAATGCGCTCGCCGCCGGCGATGTCGGCAAGTGGCTCGACGGCCTCGCGCCGCAGGACGCCAATTACCGCCGCCTGTCCGAAGCGTATGTGGCGCTGCGCAAGCAGCCGGCGCAGGCGAAGCCGGCGGTTCCCGAAACGGGCGACCTGATCAAGCCGGGCGCCACCGATCCGCGCCTGCCGGTGATTGCCAACCAGCTGGTCGCGCTCGATTATCTTGACCGTGCCGCCGTGCAGGCCGGCGCACAATCTGGCGCACAGGGCAACAGCTACACCCCCGCCATGGTCGCGGCGGTAAAGACGATGCAGGCCGATTACGGCATGGAACCGGATGGCGTGATCGGCGCGGAGGCGCTGGCGATCCTCAACATGTCCGATGACGTGCGCGCCCGCGCGATCGCGGTGAACATGGAACGGCTGCGCTGGCTGGAGCGCAGCCCGCCGCCCACCCGCATCGACGTGAACGTCGCCGCCGCGCGGCTCAGCTATTTCCGCGACGGCAAGCTGGTCGACAGCCGCCGCGTCGTGGTGGGCGAGCCGGACACGGAAACACCGCAGCTCGGCTCCCCCATGTTCCGCCTCGTCGCCAACCCGACCTGGACGGTGCCGCGCTCGATCCAGAACAAGGAAATCGCCAACAAGGGCTCGGGCTATCTCAAGGCCAACAATATGGTGTGGAAGGACGGCTGGATCGTGCAGCAGCCGGGGCCGAAGAACTCGCTCGGCCTGGTCAAGTTCGACATGCAGAACGAACACGCCATCTACCTGCACGATACGCCCGCCAAGCCGCTGTTCGGCATGGTGCAGCGCGCGCGCAGCCACGGCTGCGTCCGCGTGGAGGACGCGCTCGGCTTCGCGCAGATGCTGGCCGAGCAGGAAGGCGTGCTCGACGAATGGAACAAGGCCCGTGCGACGGGCAAGGAAACCTTCGTCAAGCTGCCCCGCCAGATCCCCGTCCGGCTGCTGTACCAGACGGTGCTGTTCGACGAATCCGGCGCGCCGATCGTGCGCAACGATCCTTATGGCTGGAATGACCGCGTGTCCGAGGCGCTCGGCTTCAAGGGCCCGGCGTCGATGAAGGTGAAGAGCGGCGCCGCGGACGTCGGGCCGTAGGCGCGCGTCGCATCTCGCAATGAAGGTATGCTAGCCATATCAACTATTCATACCCGCTGGTAGCGTGCTGCCAGCTCGAAAGCCGCTGAGAGGAAACTCGACGCGGCTTTCCCTTTTCTGCTACTCGGATTTGATACGAACGATTGTTAAGTCGGCGACTTCAAGCAGTACCTTCGAAAGTTGCAGTCGGGCCCAGGTCTGAGATGGATTAATCACAAGATCCTGGCGGAAAGACGCTGCGTCCTCAACACAGTTGAAGCGGTGCGTTAGCATACAGCGCGCGCTTCAGCTGGTCTCGACGCAATGGCGTCGACCAGGGTTTGATCCAGGCTCCTCTAAGCACCGCCCCGGCGAAGGCCGGGGTCCAGGTGGGAAGGCGTTGGCAACGTCCGCTGTGCCTGCCAGCTTTGTCGCGCAACTGGGCCCCGGCCTGCGCCGGGGCGGCGGATCGATCTGGTCGGATCAAGCCCTCGGCAGCAGGTCTATTTGAATGCGCTTGGCACCGCGCCGGGCGGCGCCCGCTCACCCGGCGGGCGTTTCCAGCAACTTGTCGATGGTGATCGGCAGTTCGCGCACGCGTTTTCCCGTGGCGTGATAGATTGCGTTGGCGATCGCAGCCGCGGTGCCGACGATGCCGATCTCGCCCAGCCCCTTCACGCCCAGCGGCGACACCTCGGGATCGGGCTCGTGCACGAAGATCACGTCGATATCGTGCACATCGGCATGGGCGGGCACGTGATATTCGGCGAAATTGTGGTTCATCCACCGGCCCAGCTTGGTGTCCGCGAACGTCTCCTCGTGCAGCGCCATGCCCATGCCCATCACCACGCCGCCCAGGATCTGGCTACGCGCAGTCTTGGGGTTGATGATCCGGCCGGCGGCGACGGCATTGACCACGCGGGTCACGCGCACCTGGTTCAGTTCCTCGTCCACCCGCACTTCGCAGAAGATCGCGCTGTGCGTGTTGCGGGACTTCCGCGCCATGGACACCATGTCGCTGATCCCGGGTGCGGCGGTTTCCTCCACCTCGATGTCATCCAGCCCGGCGGCGGCCATCACGTCGGTGATCCTTGCGCGGATCGTGGGATTGTCGCGCCGGATCATCTCGCCGCCGGCGAACTCCAGCCCCTCGATGCCGTTGACGCCGCGAAACGGCTGCCCGTCCAGCTTCTCCGTCGCCGACAGCAGTTTCTTCGCCACTGACTGGCAGGCAAGCTGTACCGCCGCGCCGGTGGACGCCGCGGCCCAGGATCCGCCCTCCACCGGTGCCTGGGGCAGGTCGCTGTCGCCCAGCTTGGCGGTGATCTGCTCGGGCGCGAGGCCCAGCGTATCGGCCGCGACCTGCACCATCACCGTATAGGTGCCGGTGCCGATGTCGGAGCTGGCCGAGGCGACCTCCAGCGTGCCGTCGGCGCTCAGCACCGCGCGCGCCGCGGTCTTGCTGAACTGGGCGTCCCACATGCCCGTCGCCACGCCCCAGCCGATCAGCTCGCGCCCTTCCTTCATGGAGCGGGGCGCGGGCGATCTCTTCTCCCAGCCGAAGCGCGCCGCGCCCTCCTGATACGCCTCGCGCAGCGCCTTGGAGGTGTAGGGCGTGCCGTTCATCGCATCGACCTCCGAATAGTTCAGGAGGCGGAAGTCCAGCGGATCGACGCCGGCGGCATAGGCCATTTCGTCCATCGCGATCTCGAACAGCGCCATGCCCGTCGCCGCACCCGGCGCGCGCATGTCGGCGGAGGTATAGGTGTCGCGCGGCGCGATCGTATATTCGCCGCTGGCATTGGGGCAGTCGTAGTTCATCATGCCCCAGACGACGATATCCTCCATGTTGTTCTCGAAGCGGGAGGTGGAGGTGGTCGCGTCATGGATCATCGCCTGGAGCTTGCCATCCGGCTCGGCGCCGAGGCGCACCGAATAGGTGCATTCGGGGCGGTGCGCATGGGTGAACATCTGCTGGCGCGTCATCACCACCCGCACCGATCGCTCGATGTGGATCGCCGCCATCACGGCAAGCTGCACCTGCCATTGCGGCCGCAGCCCCGATCCGAAGCCGCCGCCGACATAAGCGTTGACGACGCGGACGTTCTTCTTGCTGAGGCCAAAGGCGCTGGCGAGATAGGCCTGCGGGCCCTGTGATCCCTGCACCTTGTCGTAAACGGTGATCTTGCCGTCGCCATGCCATTCCACCGTGGAGGCGTGCATCTCCATCGGATTGTGATGTTCGGGCGCGAGGTGATAGTCGCCCGTCATCTTTACCGGGGCATCGGCAAAGGCTGCCTCCGCATCGCCGCGGTTCTTCGGCGGATGATAATTGTTCCGCCGCTTCATGTACGACGGCAGGAACTTCTCGGCCAGCGAGGCCTCGAAGTCGATGTTGTGCGCCTCTTCCTCATAGCGCACCTCGATCAGGCTGGCGGCGAAGCGCGCCGCCTCGAACGTCTCCGCCACCACCAGCGCGACCGGCTGGCCGGCGAACAGGATAGTGTCGTCGTGAAATGCCTTGAACGGCTCGCCGGGGATCGACAGCTCGTCCTTCCAGTTGCGGTCGAGCCAAGCCTGTTTCGGGCGGTTGAGGTGGCTGATCACGTCCACCACGCCGGGCACCTCGCGGGCCGCGGCCTCGTCGATCGACAGGATCGAGCCCTTGGCGATCCGCGAATTGACCGCCACGCCGTGCAGCAGGCCGGGCACGTTATATTCGGCGGCATATTTCGCCTGCCCCGTCACCTTGTCCACGCCGTCCACCCGTGACAGCGACGAGCCGATGCCGATCTTGGCCGGTGCGTTCATGGGTTGCTCCTCAGACGATGCGCTTGTCGGTTTGCGATTGCGGCGTGCCCGCTGCGGCCTGCGCCAGCGCGCGCACGATGGCGCGCCGGGCCAGGCCGATCTTGAAATCATTCTCGCCCTGGCCGCGCGCGCCCTTCAGCATCGCCTCCGCCACGGCGCGAAAGGCATCTTCGCCCGGCCGCTCGCCGCGCAGCAGGCGCTCCGCCTCCGGCACGCGCCACGGCTTGTGCGCGACCCCGCCCAGCGCCACGCGCGCCTCGGCGATCTCGCCATCCTCCATCTTCAGGGCGACCGCGACCGACACCAGGGCAAAGGCGTAGGACAGCCGGTCGCGCAGCTTCAGATAGGTGTAATTGCTGGCGAATTCTTCCGCCGGCAGGTCGATCGCGGTGACAAGCTCGCCGGCGCGCAGGTTGTTATCGCGCCATGGCTCGTCGCCGGGCAGGCGGTGGTAATCGGCGAAGGGGATCGTGCGCTCGCCATCCGGCCCGCTCACCTGCACCTCCGCCTCCAGCGCGGCGAGCGCCACGCACATGTCGGACGGATGCGTGGCGATGCACTGGTCGCTCGCGCCAAGGATCGCATGGATCCGGTTCACGCCCCCGATCGCGCCGCAGCCCTCGCCGGGACGCCGCTTGTTGCAGGGGGTGTGCACGTCATAGAAATAATAGCAGCGCGTCCGCTGGTTGAGGTTGCCGCCGTTGGTCGCGGCATTGCGCAGCTGCGGCGAGGCGCCGGCGAGGATCGCGGAGGCGAGCAGCGGGTAACGCGCCTGCACCTCCGGATGGTAAGCGGTGTCGGCATTGGTGGCGAGCGCGCCAAGCCGCAGCCCGCCGCCCTCGCGCGCCTCGATCGCGCGCAGCGGCAGGTGATTGATGTCGATCACCTGCAACGGGCGGGCGACATTTTCCTTCATCAGGTCAACGAGATTGGTGCCGCCGGCGAGATAGGCGGCATGGTCGTCGCGTCCGGCGGCAATCGCATCGGCCGTAGCGCCGGGCCGCTGGTAATCGAAGCGGATCATGCCGGCTTCTCCGTGCCCAAAACCTCCAGCACCGCATCGGCGATGTTGGGATAGGCGCCGCAGCGGCACAGGTTGCCGCTCATCTGCTCGCGCACCTCGTCGCGGCTGTGCGCATGGCCTTCGTTGATCAGCCCCTGCGCGGAGCAGATCTGGCCCGGCGTGCAATAGCCGCACTGGAACGCGTCATGCTCGATGAAGGCGCTCTGCAGCGGGTGGAGCTTGCCCGGCTGGCCCAGCCCCTCGATCGTGGTCACCTCGCACCCGTCCAGCGTGACGGCGAGTTTCAGGCAGGAATTCATCCGCTTGCCGTCGATCAGCACCGTGCACGCGCCGCACTGGCCGTGATCGCAGCCCTTTTTTGATCCGGTGAGATCAAGCTTGTCGCGCAGCAGGTCGAGCAGCGTCGTCCAGGGCTCCACCTGCAGCCGGCGCGCCTCGCCGTTGATGGAAAGGCGCAGCGGCAGGGTGCCGATCGGGTCGGCGGCGACGCGCTGCGCGGCGGTGCGATCCAGCGTGACGGCCTCGTTCATGCCTGCGCCCCGGTCTTGCGGGCGTGCTTGCAGGCGGGGCCTTTGGTGTCGCTCATCGCTGGTCCTTCGCTTGTGCCATCGGGAGCCCGAACGGGCGAGCGTGCGAAAGGCTGCGCGATATCCGGCACTTGGCCGTTTGAGGCCGATTGCGCTCCGATTTCAGGCCGGCGGCTTCGACTGCGCGGCCGGATCGATCCCGGTGGCTGGCACGTCCGTGTTGTCGCCATCCTCCATGCCAAAGCGGGTCGTCCCGCCCTCCCCCGCCTGCTGCGGGCGAGTATCGTCTTGTTCCTGCGGCTTTTTGCCGGCTGCGCGATCGTCTTGCATCCTGTCCTCCATCAAGCCGCATCAACCCACGGGCGCGGCGATCGGGTCCGCGCAACAACACAATCCACATTCCATCCACAGCCCTGTCCGCAGCCTTTCCACGCTGCATCCACCGCCACTCCACAGTCTTTCCACATGCTTGTACTCGCGTTATCCACAAGGTTATCCCCAGGCGAACCTAGTCGTAAGCGCCTGACCCATCGGCAGAATTTCCAGCCATGCCACCGCCTGACCCAGCCATCCTGATCCGCCCGCTCTGCCCCGACGATCTGCCGGACGCCCTGGCGATCCAGGCGGCGAGCTACCCCGCGTTCCTGCGCGAGGACCGGGCGGCGTTCCTGAGCCGGTTGGAGATCGACGGAAGCTGTTGCCTGGCCGCGACGCGGGAAGGCGCGCTGATCGCCTATATGCTGGCGCATGGCTGGCCGCGCGCCGCGCCGCCTGCTGTCGGCACGATCCTGCCACGCCATGCAGCGATGGAAGTGCTATTCATCCATGACCTCGCCGTGGCGCCGTTCGGCCGCGGAACTGGCGTGGGCGGCCTGTTGGTGGCCGCATCCGTCACCCTGGCGGAGAAATTTGGCCTGCACCGTGCCGAGCTGATCGCGGTGGAGGGCGCGGCCGATTACTGGCGCAGGCTCGGCTTCACGGAGACGCCCGGTTCGCCCGCGCTCGCCGCCAAGGTCGCGGGCTATGGCCCGACGGCGAAATGGATGACACGGGAGATCGGCTGACGCTCAGGCCGCGCCGCGCACCTCCGGCACGTCAAGCGCGGTCAGCCGTGCCTCATGCCCCTGCCGGTCGATGCGGTAGAATTTCCAGATTGCGATCGACAGAAAGCTGAGCGTCGTCACCAGCACCAGGAAGGTCCAGCCGAGCGCCGCCAGCGTCTCCGCCGGCACCTGGCCCGGCAGCGCCTTGCGGGGAAAGGCAATGAGGGTGAGCAGCGCGCCGCCCAGCACCGTGCCCATCGCGGTGATGATCTTCTGGATGAACTGGTCGGCGGAAGTGATCAGCCCCTCCGACCGCCGGCCCGTCCGCGCCTGCGCATCCTCCACGATGTCCGCGATCATGGAACTGACCAGCACGAAGCCGCCGTAATAAAAGACGGCGGAAACAAAGGCGAAGCCGACCAAGGTGGGCAGCAGCAGCGGATCGCCATTGACGAA
Source organism: Sphingomonas sp. CCH5-D11 (assembly GCF_001557395.1). NCBI lineage: Bacteria > Pseudomonadati > Pseudomonadota > Alphaproteobacteria > Sphingomonadales > Sphingomonadaceae > Sphingomonas > Sphingomonas sp. CCH5-D11. The sequence goes on from NZ_LSKH01000253.1 coordinate 10,929, forward strand.
GAACACCCCCGACAGGCGCAGCAGCAGCGGCATGTTGGTAAGGATCGTGCCGACGAAGAACAGGCCCATGCAGGCGCGCTTCTTGCCATGGCGGCGGGACAGCATCGCGCCCACGATCGCGCCGATCGGCGTGGCGACGAAGCCGGCCACTGTCGTCAGCAACAGGGCGGAGGCGGGCAGGCCCCAGATGAAGGTGGCGATATAGGCCTCCAGCACGGTGCGGATGCCAAAGCCGATACCGGCCAGCGCGCCGGCGATCACCGCCACCGCCATGTTGCGATTGCGCAGTGTTTCCACCGCTTCTTTCAACGACTTGCCGATGCCGCCGGTGCTTTCGGGCGGCTCATAAAGCGCGCCGCGATAGCGCCGCGTGCCAAAGGCGTTGATCAGCATCGCCGCCAGCATCAGCAGCGCCGCGGCGATCCCCAGCCGGCCATAGCCCTCCCGCACCAGCTGCCCCACCGCGCCTTGCTCCGGCGAGAGGAACCAGCCGAGGCCGAGAAAGGCGGTGATCATCGCGCCGCCCGTCCCCAGCACCCAGCGCCAGGCGAGCAGATTGGTGCGCACATGATAGCCCGGCGCCAGCTCCGGCGTCAGCGCATTGGCCGGCACCTCATAGAGACTGAAGGTAAAGTTCAGCACCAGCGCACTGCCGAGGAGCCAGGCGAAGGTGGCGCCCGGCGACAGGCCGACCGGCGGATTCCACAGCATTGCGCAGAGGATCGCGACCGGCACCGGCGCGGCGAACATCAGCGTATGCCGGCGCCCCCAACGCGAGCGGAGATTGTCGGAAAAATGGCCGATCGCCGGATCCCACACCGCATCGCAGGCGATCACGATGGCGAGCGCGAGGCTGACCATCCATGCCTCCAGCCCGACCACCTGACTGTAAAACAACAGCAAAAGCGAACGCAGATAGATCAGCGAGCCATTCGCCATGGCGCCGGTGCCATGCGCGACCTTTGTGCCCAGCGGCAGGCCGGCGCGCTGCCGTTCGGGGGGAACATCGCTCAGCTCAGCCGCGATCGTCGCCATGATGCTCTCCTTGCTGCGGAACACCGGACGCCCGCCGGTGCCGCCCCTTCGCCGGCGCAGCCGGCCGCGCGGCATGATCGGATCACGAGCGGAGCAAATCGGCCGCGCGCCCGTAATCGGGTTTCGACCCGGCAGGCGGGATGCCGCACGGCCGCCATCGCAGCCCCGTGGCATACCCCGCCAGACCAACGGCCGGCGCGATTATTGCCGCTTACCGCCACAGATCATCCTCTCCATAACGAGTTTTGGAAAAAGCGTGGCCGCTGTCAAGATTTCAAATTCGGCTATGGTGGGTTTGATGGGGTTTGTGGGGCGGCGGTGTCGCTTGCTGCGGGGCGACTGTTTCGGGCGCGGCTGGTTTCAGGCAGTCGCGAACCCGCTACGAAAGCTTTCTGTTCTGCTGGAACTGTCGAGGCATCTAGGGTGCCGCTCCTCTCCAGCCATCGCGTTCGCGGAGCCTTGGACCCCGGCGCAAGGCCGGGGTGACGAATGGGTGAGGCGCGGTCGGCACCTCTGCAGAGGTTGCTCGACGGGAAGCGACAGAAGAGGCACACCGTTATCAAACACCCGCCCGCCCATCGGCGCGCAGCCACCCCGGCGGAGGCCGGGGCCCAGGTGAGAAGGCCGTTGTAACTGCCCTCGGCGCGTGCCGACGGCACTTTTCCCAGTTGGAGTCCGACCTTCGCGAGACTTGGGCGCGCGCTCCATCGTGCCGAAATCAGTCAGGGCATCTAGGGTTCCGCTCCTCTTCAGCCATCGCGTTCGCGGAGCCTTGGACCCCGGCACAAGGCCGGGGTGACGAGGGGGTGAGGCGCGGTCGGCACCTCTGCAGAGGTTTGCGATGTGGGGCAGCAAGAACCGGCACACCGTTTTTGAACACCCGCGCGGCCACCCCGGCAGAGGCCGGGGTCCAAGTGGGAAGGTCGTCGTAATCGCCTGACGAGGGATGTGGAGCGTGGCCGGGACCGTTGCGGAGGTTGCTCCGGCGGGAAGCGACGGGAGGGGCACATCGTTCTTGAGCGCCC
>NZ_LSKH01000254.1:0-494 GCF_001557395.1 Sphingomonas sp. CCH5-D11
GGTGACGGAGCCGTCGGGGCCGATCTCCAGATCCATGCCGAGCGCGTCCAGCCGTTCGGCGGCGGGCGCGATTTCGTTTTCCACCATGCCGATCAGCCCGGCCTCGGGATCGACATCCTCCACGACGGGCGCCTTCACGACGGGGGCGAGATCCAGCGCGTCGGTCATGAAATTGCGCCAGATCTGCGCCGGTATGCCGCCGCCGTGCAGGCCCGGATTGGGCGTGTTGTCGTCATTGCCGACCCAGACGCCGACCACCAAATCGCCGGCAAAGCCGATGAACCAGGCGTCGCGGCCCGATTGCGACGTGCCCGTCTTGCCATAGGCATCCACCGACAGCGCCGCCGCCCGGCCGGTGCCACGTACAGAGGCCGCGAGCAGCGTCAGCATGTCATCATGAATGCGATCGGGCAGCGTCTTCTGGCCACCGGTGAGGGAACTGTACCAGCTCTTGTCGCGCACATCGGGCAGGCCGTGCGGTTGTACCGGATAGC
>NZ_LSKH01000255.1:0-21277 GCF_001557395.1 Sphingomonas sp. CCH5-D11
GGGGGAGTCAGGGGCGCCGCTCTAGACGGCCCCTCTCCCCGACCCTCTCCCCACAAGTGGGGAGAGGGAGATTGCTTGTGCTTACTCCGCCGCCTCGGCGAGGTCGCCATCGTCGGCTTCCTCGTGGCTCTTCAGCTCGACGTTGAGACCCAGCGAGCGCATTTCCTTGACGAGCACGTTGAAGCTCTCCGGAATGCCAGCCTCGAACGTGTCGTCGCCCTTGACGATCGCCTCATAGACCTTGGTGCGGCCAACCACGTCGTCGGACTTCACCGTCAGCATTTCCTGGAGCGTGTACGCAGCACCGTAAGCCTGCAGCGCCCAGACCTCCATTTCACCGAAGCGCTGGCCGCCGAACTGCGCCTTACCGCCCAGCGGCTGCTGGGTGACGAGGCTGTACGGCCCGATCGAACGCGCGTGGATCTTGTCGTCCACAAGGTGGTGCAACTTGAGCATGTAGATGATGCCCACCGTCACCTTGCGATCGAACTGATCGCCGGTGCGCCCGTCGAACAGATCCGACTGACCCGACGGATCAAGACCCGCCAGCTCCAGCATGTTGGCGACGTCCTGCTCCACCGCGCCGTCGAACACCGGGGTGCCCATCGGAATGCCAGGCTTCAGGTTGTTCGCCAGCTCGATGATGCCGGTGGCGTCGCGCGCCTCGATCTCGTCGGCATAATGCTCGCCGTAGATCGTCTTGAGGCGATCCTTGACCGCTTCGGGCATTGCGCCCGCGGCGGCATCCGGATTGGCCTCGCGCCACTCCTCAAGCTGCTGCGCCACCTGCTGGCCCAGGCCGCGGGCGGCCCAGCCGAGATGAGTCTCGAAGATCTGCCCGACGTTCATGCGCGACGGCACGCCCAGCGGGTTCAGCACGAGATCGACCGGCGTCCCGTCGGCGAGGAACGGCATGTCCTCCACCGGCAGGATTCGGCTGATGACGCCCTTGTTGCCGTGACGCCCGGCCATCTTGTCACCCGGCTGCAGCTTGCGCTTCACCGCGACGAAGACCTTGACCATCTTGAGCACGCCCGGCGGCAGCTCGTCGCCACGCTCCAGCTTCTCGCGACGGTCCTCGAACTTCTCCTTGATGAGCTTCGCGGCCTCGTCATACTGTGCCTTGACCGCTTCCAGATCCGACTGGACCTGATCGTCGGCGACGGCGAACTTCCACCATTCATGGCGGTCGACGCTGTCGAGCGCTTCCTGGTCGATTACGGCACCCTTCTTGGGGCCGCCCTTCGGCACCGCCGTGGCGGTCTGACCGATCAGCATTTCGCGAAGGCGGCTCCAGGTCGCCCGGTTGAGGATCGTGCGCTCGTCGTCCGAGTCCTTCTTCAGGCGCTCGATCTCTTCGCGCTCGATCGCCATCGCGCGCTCGTCCTTGTCGATGCCGTGACGATTGAAGACGCGCACGTCCACGATCGTGCCGGCAACGCCCGGCGGCAGGCGCAGCGAGGTGTCGCGCACGTCGCTGGCCTTTTCACCGAAGATGGCGCGCAGCAGCTTCTCTTCCGGCGTCATCGGGCTTTCACCCTTGGGCGTGATCTTGCCCACCAGGATGTCGCCCGGCTCAACCTCGGCACCCACGTACACGATGCCCGCCTCGTCGAGGTTGCGCAGGGCTTCCTCACCTACGTTGGGGATGTCGCGCGTTATGTCCTCCGGCCCGAGCTTGGTGTCGCGGGCCATCACCTCGAACTCGTCGATGTGGATCGACGTGAACACGTCGTCCTTCACGATCCGCTCGGAGATGAGGATCGAGTCCTCGTAGTTGTAGCCGTTCCACGGCATGAACGCGACGAGCGCGTTGCGGCCGAGCGCCAGCTCGCCGAACTCGGTCGACGGGCCGTCGGCGAGGATGTCACCGGCGTTGACCACGTCGCCCACCTTCACCAGCGGACGCTGGTTGATGCAGGTCGACTGGTTCGAACGCTGGAACTTCATCAGCGTGTAGATGTCGACGCCCGACTTGCCCGCATCGACCTGACCGGTGGCGCGGATCACGATGCGGCTTGCATCGACCTGGTCGACGATGCCGGCGCGACGGGCCGAGATGGCGGCGCCGGAGTCGCGCGCGACCGTCTCTTCCATGCCGGTGCCGACGAAGGGCGCTTCCGCCTTCACCAGCGGCACGGCCTGACGCTGCATGTTCGAGCCCATCAACGCGCGGTTCGCGTCGTCGTTCTCCAGGAACGGGATCAGCGAGGCGGCGACCGACACGAGCTGCTTCGGCGACACGTCCATCAGCGTGATCGTCTCGGGCAGCGCCATCAGGAACTCGCCCGCCTGACGCGCCGAGATCAGCTCCTCAGTGAAGCGGCCGTCGCCGTCGAGCTCGGCGTTCGCCTGCGCGACGGTGTGCTTCTGCTCCTCCATGGCGGAGAGGTACACGACCTCGCCCGTCACCTTGCCGTCCACCACGCGGCGGTACGGCGTCTCGATGAAGCCATACTTGTTAACCCGCGCGAAGGTCGACAGCGAGTTGATCAGACCGATGTTCGGGCCTTCCGGCGTTTCAATCGGGCAGATGCGGCCATAGTGGGTCGGGTGAACGTCGCGGACTTCGAAGCCGGCGCGTTCACGGGTCAGACCGCCCGGCCCGAGCGCCGAAACGCGACGCTTGTGCGTCACTTCGGAGAGCGGGTTGGTCTGATCCATGAACTGCGACAGCTGCGACGAACCGAAGAACTCGCGCACCGCGGCGACCGCCGGCTTCGCGTTGATCAGGTCGTTCGGCATGACGGTGGACACGTCCACCGAGCTCATGCGCTCCTTCACCGCGCGCTCCATGCGGAGCAGGCCGACGCGATACTGGTTCTCGAGCAGCTCGCCCACCGAACGCACGCGACGGTTGCCGAGATTGTCGATGTCGTCGATCTCGCCCTTGCCGTCCTTCAGGTCGACCAGGGTCTTCACGACCGCAAGGATGTCTTCGGTGCGCAGCGTCGTCACCGTATCCTCGGCATCGAGGTCGAGACGCATGTTGAGCTTGACGCGACCGACGGCCGAGAGGTCGTAGCGATCCGGATCGAAGAACAAACCGGCGAACAGCGACTCCGCCGTCTCCAGCGTCGGCGGCTCGCCGGGGCGCATCACGCGATAGATGTCGGACAGTGCCTGCTCGCGCTCTTCGGCCTTGTCGGCCTTGAGCGTGTTGCGGATCCACGGACCGGTGGTAACATGGTCGATGTCGAGCAGCTCGATACGATCGATGCCCGCACGATCCAGCTTCTCAAGGTTGTCCGGGCCGATCTCGTCACCGGCCTCGACGTAAATTTCGCCGGTGCCCTCGTTGATGAGGTCGTAAGCCGAATAGCGGCCGTAGATTTCCTCGGTCGGAATGAGCAGGTCGGTGAGGCCGTCCTTGGCCGCCTTGTTGGCGGCGCGCGGGGTCACCTTGGTGCCCGCGGGGAACACCACTTCGCCCGAATTGGCGTCGATCAGGTCGAACGTGGGCTTCACGCCGCGCCAATTCTCGGCCGCGAACGGAATGCGCCAGCCACCTTCGCCGCGCACATAGGTGACGCGGTTGTAGAAGTGGTTGAGAATTTCCTCGCTGTTGAGGCCAAGCGCGTAGAGCAGCGCCGTGACCGGCAGCTTGCGCTTGCGGTCGATACGGACGTTGACGATGTCCTTGGCGTCGAACTCGAAGTCGAGCCACGAGCCGCGGTACGGGATCACGCGGGCGGCAAAGAGATACTTGCCCGACGCGTGCGTCTTGCCGCGATCGTGATCGAACAGCACGCCCGGCGAACGGTGCATCTGGCTGACGATCACGCGCTCGGTGCCGTTGATGAAGAACGTGCCGTTCTCCGTCATCAGCGGCATGTCGCCCATGTAGACGTCCTGCTCCTTAATATCGAGCACCGAGCGGGTTTCCGTATCGGGATCCACCTCGAACACGATCAGGCGCAGCGTGACGCGCATCGGCGCGGCATAGGTGATGCCACGCTGGCGGCACTCCTCAACGTCGAACTTGGGCGGTTCGAGCTCGTAGTTCACGAAGTCCAGCTCCGCCGTGCCGGCGAAGTCGCGGATCGGGAACACGCTGCGCAGCGTCTTCTCGAGACCCGAAACATAGCCGATCGACGGATCGGACCGCAGGAACTGTTCGTAGCTTTCGCGCTGCACCTCGATGAGGTTCGGCATCTGCACCACTTCGTGGATGTTGCCGAAGACCTTGCGGATACGGCGCTTTGCGGTGCCGCCTTCGATCGCCTTGGTTGCCATGTAGCTGTCTGCCTTGGTCTAATTCGTCCGGGCGCAGGACAAGACGCCAAAAGGCCGCTCGTTCTGTATCGAGGATACAAACGGCAGCCTTGAAGCGTCTTATGAAACCACTGACTTCCATCCGTTCGACACGGTGCGCGAGGCCATGTCATTTCCCGAAGCTGTGGTGATCGGCCGGATATAGGCCCGGTGTTGGAGATCGTCAACCAGCGGGGCATTGCCGATGCTGTTGATTGTCGAGCCGCAAGGCGCGTATCGCCGCCATCTTGTCCGTCTTTCCGGCAAGGGCGGGGATCCACGATTGCGATCTTCTCGACTGGTGAGAGACGTGCGCGAATGGATCTTTGCCTGCCGCGGGGATGACGAGGGTGATTGGAAGAGGGGCGCGCACATGAAGAGACTGTTGCTGCTTGCCGGCGCCACGCTGGCGCTTACGCCTGTCATGGCGCAGCAGACGCCGCCAGCGACTGGCGATGTTCCGGCGAGCTTCGCCTATCCCGTCGACGCACGCGACTATGTGCGCCGCGAGGTGATGATCCCGATGCGCGACGGAACCAAGCTGTTCACCGTGATCATCATTCCCAAGGGCGCAACCAATGCGCCGATCCTGCTGACGCGCACGCCCTACAATGCGGCGGGCCGGGCCAACCGGGTGGCGAACAGCCCGAACATGGCGTCCTTGCTGCCGCAGGGTGACGAGCCGTTCGTGCGCGCTGGGTATATCCGCGTATTCCAGGACATCCGCGGCAAATATGGCTCCGAAGGCGATTACGTCGTGACCCGCCCGGTGATCGGCCCGCTCAACCAGACCAAGGTCGATCACGTCACCGACGCCTATGACACGATCGACTGGCTGGTGAACAAGGCAAACCTGCCGGAAACGAACGGCCGCGTGGGGATGCTGGGCTCTTCCTATGAGGGGTTCACCGTCGTCATGGCGCTCTTGAACCCGCACCCCGCGCTGAAGGTGGCTGCGCCGGAGAGCCCGATGATCGACGGTTGGATGGGAGACGACTGGTTCCATTACGGCGCGTTCCGGCTGGCTAACATCGCGTGGCTGGGCAAGCAGACCGGCTTCAAGGGCGCGGGATCGGAGCGTGTTTCCGGCATCTATGACGATTACGAGCAGTTCCGCCGGGTCGGGTCTGCGGGCGCATGGGCGGCGCAGTCCGGCTATGCCGACCTGCCTTACTGGCAGCGGATGGTGGCGCACCCGGCCTATGACGGCTTCTGGCAGGGGCAGGCGCTCGACAAGCTGATTGCGGCCAATCCCTCCAACGTGCCGACCATGTGGGAACAGGGGCTGTTCGATCAGGAGGATATGTACGGCGCTATCACCACCTGGGAGGCGCTGAAGGCGAAAGGGAAGGCGGGGAACAACTTCCTGGTGATGGGGCCGTGGCGGCACAGCCAGGCGAATTACGACGGCTCCTCCCTGGGCGACTTCAAGTGGAATGGCGACACGGCAACCGAGTGGCGGGAAGATTATCTCTTTCCGTTCTTCGACCAGTATCTGCGTGACGGGAAGCCGGCCTTCACCCCGCCGCAGGCGCTGATCTACAACACCGGGGACAACCGCTGGGATAAGCTGTCGCAATGGCCGCTCGCCTGTGACACCGGCTGCGCGGCCCCCATGACCCCGATCTATCTGGGTGAGAACGGCGTACTGGGATTTCAGAAGGGGCAGGCGGGTGGTGACAGCTATGTCTCCGATCCGGACAAGCCGGTGCCGCACCTGCCGCGCCCGGTGAATTTCGGTGACGGGCGCTGGGGCGCGTGGCTGGTGTCCGACCAGCGATCGGTGGATGGCCGTACCGATGTGATGACGTACGAGACCGCTCCGCTGACCCAGGCAGTACGGGTGTCGGGCGCGCCGATGGCGGACATATTCGCCAAGACGACCGGCACCGACGGCGACTTCGTGGTGAAGGTGATTGACGTCTATCCGGACGATTACCCGAACGAGCCGAAGAAGGGCGGATATCAGCTGCCGATCAGCCTCGACATCTTCCGTGGCCGTTATCGCGACAGCTTCGACAAGCCGACGCCGATCCCGGCGGGGAAGGTGCAGCGCTATCGCTTCCGCCTGCCGACGGTGAACCATGTGTTCAAGCCGGGCCACCGGATCATGGTTCAGGTCCAGTCGTCGCTGTTCCCGCTCTATGATCGCAATCCGCAGAAATATGTGCCGAACATCTTCCTGGCGAAGAAGGAGGATTATCAGAAGGCCACCGTGACGCTGTCGCGCGGCGGCGCGCAGGCAAGCGCGGTGTGGCTGCCGGTGGTGGGTGACGCGCGGACAGCGCCGCGCCCGTAATTGGTTGTCCGGCGTTCAGGTTCGCACGAGTAGCGCAATGAGCATGGCAGGGGTGATGAAGATGCGGTGGGCAGCCGGAGCGGCGGCGCTTTGCGTGCCCGGGGTGGCAAGCGCGCAGGTGCCGCCAACGACGATACCGGACGTGGGAAATTTCAGCCTGCCGGAAACGCCGCCGCGTGCCCAGCCGATCCCGCTGCCCCCTCCGACACCAACGCCGACCCCAACCCCGACCGCTGCGGTGCCGCTGGTGGTGCCGCCACCGCCGCCACGCGCAGAGCCGCCGCGCCCGCGTGCGACTCCGATCGCCACGCCGGCACCGGCGGCGACGCGCGCGCCGGCTCCCGTGCCCCGCGCCACTGCCGCGCCTACGGCTGCGCCGACCCGCGCCGCAGAGCCGGCCACTGTTCCTTCGCCCTTGCCAGAGGCGTTACCGGCAGAGGGTGTTACGCCTGAGCCGGCGCCGGTCGCCGAGGCGGCGCCTGCCGTGATCCTGCCCGAGCCGGCGCCTTCCAATGAGCGACCGAATTGGCTTTGGGCGGTGCTGATCGGCGCAATCCTGCTGGTGGGGGCGGCGCTGTTTGCGTGGCGGCGTCGATCGGCACGACCGGAGGCGCTGCCTGCGCCCGACGAGCCGTTCGACGCGGCGCCGGTAGATCCGGCCGCGGAAGAAGAGTTGGTGGTCGAACAGTCGCCGGCGGAGCCGCGACCTGCTGAGCCGGTGCCGCCCATGGCTGCCGTGCCAGCTGCCGCAGCGCCGCGGTTTCTGGATGTGTCGGACAAGGTGCCGCCCGCGCGGCTTGAGCTTGAGGCGCCGGTGGTGCGCCGCGCGGGCATCAACATGATCACGGCAACGGCTGACCTTACAGTCGAGGTGCGCAACGCGTCGGACGTGCCGGCACGCGGCGTGACGCTGGACGTGCGGCTTGCCAGCGCGCAGCCCAATCAGGACGCGGCCATCGCGGCGATGTTCGCAGGTCCAGTGCCGCGGCCGGCTGCGCCTCCGTTCGACCTGGCACCCGGCGAAAGCCGTCGCGTGCGAACGCTGGTGACGATGGCGCGCGAGTCGATTACCGTGCTTCAGGCGGGCGGGCGGCCGATGTTCGTGCCCGTGGTGGCGATCCGTGCGCTTCACGCTGGCGGGCAGACGGTGTCGGTTCACGCGCTGGGCATCGAGCGGCCGGGACAGGCGAAGCTGGGGCCGTTCTGGCTCGATCAGCCGGGCCGGATGTTCGATGCTGTCGGTGTACGCCCGCACAGCGGGCAATGGTGAGCAGGCATCAGTTCTGCGCCGTCAGCGCGGTGTCCACAAGGTGATGTTGGCGACGCGGGCCCCGGGTCGGTAGCGCTGCATGGCCCGCGCCAGCGGGGGATGGCGGGCGATCCAGGTCGGCCCGGGAACCTCGTCCACCAGGACGATATCGGGGCGATACCGGATGATATCGGCCGCAAGCAGCGCGGCGTCGGCCCGTTCGGCTTGTTCATATGCGCGTCGTGCGGCGGGGGAGAGCGCTGGGCTCTCCAGTTGCTGCCATGCATTGCCCGTCGCCCATTGGTTCCCCCGCGTGCCGACCCATGCGCCGTCGACCCAGCGGGTGAGCGGATGTCCGAGCGAGAAATCGAACGAGACGCCGATCAGCCTTGGATGGGATGGCCCGAGCCGCTGCACCGCATCGCGCAAAGCGGTCGGCTGCGGCACGCGGGCGTAGCTGTAGGTCGCGAACAGCGCGAGGGTAGCGGCGCAGAGCGCACCAAAGGCGCGCGCCTTGCCGGGCCGCGCCAGTTCCAGCGTGATTGCGAGGAGCGCTGACGCGACCGCGGGATAGCCGTGGTTGAGATAGCCCTTGCCCTGCACCAGTCCGGCGAGAGCGAAGCCGGCGGCGGCGAGTAGCGCGACAATCGCGGGTTCGGACGGGCGGGCCCGTGCGAGCCAGAAGGTGAGTACTGCCGCGGTCGCGGGGATCGTTACCATCGTGCCGGTGAGGAGATGATGCCAGCTGTCGCGCCCCGGCAGGTACACCAGCCGCAGCAGCGGCAGCATGTGGGTGAAATACTCAGGAAAGGCGAGCAGCACGAGGAGGAGGTAGCCGGCGCAGACCAGCGCCAGGGTGATCCATTCGGGCGCGCGTGCCGCATCAAGGCTGCGCCGACGGAGCGCCGACCAGAGCGCGGGCAGAGCAAGCGCGAGGATGAGGTGGGGCTTGATGACGACCATGATCCCCCCCGCGATGCCGGCCGAGCGGGCGTCGGCGGCGCGGACCGGCAGGGCCAACGATCGGCTGACGATCACCGCGAGCATGGGGAGGCCCGCGAGAAGGGCGATATGTTCGCGCTGCGCGAACAGGTCTGCGGGCAGGATGAGGAGGATGAAGGCGCATGCGGCGCTGACCAGCGTGGCCCGGGCGGGCAGCGGTGGCAGGATGCGGCGGGCGTGGCGCACGGAAAGGAGCGCCAGCACGGCCACCATCGCAACCGTCAGCGCCTCCGGCCGGAGATCGAGCGCTTGCGCGAGCACGACCGCCGGCACGTAGAGCAGGACCGAGGCGGGCGGGTTCACCTCCTCGATGTCGCGATACAGCCGGGCGCCATCGAGCAGTCGCTCGGCGATGGTGATGAGCCAGGAGACGTCGCAGTTCAGCGCGGAAAGTGATTGCTGGATCAACGCGGCGGCGGCGACGAATGTGATTGCCAGCCATGGCCGCAGCGGCATTCGGCGCGGCGCGGAGAAGGATAGGGTGCCGGTGATCACTCGCGCGGCACTATCGCCGCAGTGGTTGCGGCGGGGTTACTGCCGCGGCGGCACAGGGAAGAGGTGGAGCGGACAAGAAAAAGGCGGCACCCGCGAAGGCGCCGCCTTTTCTTTCAAGTCGGCCATCAGGGGAACAAGTCCCGCGACATCGGCCGGCCTTGTGCGAGGCGCGCTGCCAGGCAGCGCGCGCCCGCACAGCGGCTTACTTGAGCTCGACGGTCGCGCCGGCTTCCTCGAGCTGCTTCTTGACCTTCTCGGCCTCGTCCTTCGAAACGCCTTCCTTGATCGGCTTCGGCGCGCCCTCGACGAGGGTCTTCGCTTCGGTCAGGCCAAGGCCGGTGATCGCGCGGACTTCCTTGATGACGTTGATCTTCTTGCCACCGTCGCCGGTGAGGATCACGTCGAACTCGGTCTTCTCTTCAGCGGCCGGAGCAGCTGCGCCGCCACCAGCTGCCGGAGCTGCTGCAACCGCTGCTGCGGCCGAGACGCCCCACTTCTCTTCGAGGAGCTTCGAGAGCTCAGCCGCCTCGAGGACGGTCAGTTCGGACAGCTGGTCAACCAGCGCGTTCAGGTCTGCCATGTTAGTCTTCCTTTAAATCGATCGAATGAAACGATGCTGCCTGAAGGATCAGGCGGCTTCCTTTTCCGAGTAAGCTGCAAGCACGCGCGCGATCTGCGCGGCGGGCGCCTGGGTGATGGTCGCCAGCTTCGTGGCCGGAGCCACGATGAGACCGACGATCTTCGCCCGGAGCTCGTCCAGCGACGGCATCGTCGCAAGCGCCTGAACGCCTGCCACGTCGAGCTTGGTCGCACCCATTCCGCCGCCGACGATCTCGAACTTGTCGGTCGTCTTGGCGAATTCCACGGCTACCTTGGCAGCCGCGACGGGATCGACCGAAGTCGCGAGACCGACCGGGCCGGTGAACATGTCACCAAGCTCGTTATAGTCGGTGCCGTCGAGCGCGATCTTGGCAAGCTTGTTCTTCGAGACCTTGTAGACGGCGCCGGCCTCGCGCATCTTCGTCCTCAGCTGCGTCGACTGGGCGACGGTGAGGCCGAGGTTGCGGGTGACGACCACCACGCCGACCTCGGAGAAGGTCTGCTTGAGTTCGGCGACGGCTGCGGCCTTTTGAGCACGATCCATGCCATTCTCCACACTTTGACCGCACCCCAAAGGCTGCGGCCGGTTACGATCCACCTGCGGCAGACGCCGCAGATAGTTGTCCAAGGGCACCCCACCAAAGTATGACTTTGATGGGACCCGAGCGATGGGGAATGGGAAGCGTCGCATGGCCAGGCCATGCGGCAGACCGGAGCACGCGGACGCGCTGCGGTGAAATCCTGTCCCCGTCTCGGCGGGGCATTAAGGGCGCGAACACCCACCCGCTGTCTCGGACGGCGCCGCACACCAGAGGGGTACGGCAAGCGGCGCCCTTTAGCGGAATGACGCGCCACGTCAAGTGTCTTCAAAATGGCATGAAACCGCAATCGATTCGTCGCGGCCGTGCCATGCGGCCGTCACTCGCCCCCGCCAGAGGCGCTTCAAAGCCTTTGATAATTGGGGGAACCATGACCGACTCGCGCTTCACCTATGACGATGGCGACATCGACACCAACAATGCCGCCAACCCGCATCTGAACGAACTGATCGCCCAGCGTTATTCGCGCCGGCAGACGCTGCGTGGCGGGTTGACCGCTATGACGACGGCGGTGTTCGGCGGCGTGCTGCTGGCGGGCTGCGACGATGACGACGACCTTCTGCAGCGTGAGAGCGTCTCGGTGTCGACCGGCCAGTCGGCCACGGCGACGGCCGGTAAGACGGTGACGCTGACGGGCACCGCAAGCTCCACCGCGCGCACCGTGGGCTGGACGCAGGTGAGCGGCCCGACCGTGACGCTGGCCAACGCCAACACCGCCACCGCCAGCTTCACGGCGCCCGCCGTGAGCGCGGCGACGCCGCTCGTCTTCCGCTTCACCGGCGCGACCGGCATCGGCGACACGGCAACGGCCGACACCACCGTCACCGTATCCCCGGCAACGCTGGACTTCACCGCGGTGGCGAAGAACCGCAACGACCTGGTCACCGTGCCGACCGGCTATGCTGTGACGGTGCTGTATCGCCTGGGCGATCCGATCAATGCCAACACCCCCGCTTATGCCAATGACGGTTCGGACACGAACTTCGGCGCGCGGGCGGGCGACCATCACGATGGCATGAGCTTCTTCGGCCTGGCTGCCAGTGGCGCGACGCGCGACGCGTCCAGCAGCACGCGCGGCGTGCTGGTGCTGAACCACGAGAATATCACCGAAAGCTACCTGCACTCGCGCGGGCCGACGAACACGGGCGGCGTGCGCCCGGAGGCGGAAGCGATCAAGGAAATCGAAGCGCACGGCGTTTCGGTGATCGAAGTAACGCGCGGCGCTTCCGCGTGGAGCTATGTCCAGGCGTCGGCGCTCAACCGCCGCATCACCCCGAACACGCCCATGGCGTTCAGCGGCCCGGCAAAGGGCAATGTGCTGCTGCGGACCGTCTATTCCACCGACGCCACCAAGGGCCGGGGCACCATCAACAATTGCGCCAACGGGACGATGCCCTGGGGCACCTATGCGACGGCGGAAGAAAATTGGGCGGGGTATTTCCGGCGCGATCGCGGCGACGCGGCCGTCCGCGTCACCGCCGGCCAGGCCAAGCAGAACACCAGCCTGGCCCGCTACGGCATCTCCGAAGGCCGCGCCGGCAATTACGGCTGGACCACGGTGACCCCGGCGGATTCGTCCAACACGCTGTTCCGCAAGTGGAACATCACCGCCACCGCCGGTGCGGCATCGGACGGCACGCAGGATTTCCGCAACGAAGCGTTCCAGTATGGCTGGATCGTCGAGATCGACCCCTATGATCCCGCCTCCACGCCGCGCAAGCGCACCGCGCTTGGACGCATGAACCATGAAGGCGTCGGCCCGGGCCGCATGATCGCAGGCGTGAAGCCGGCCTTCTACATGGGTGACGACGCGCAGGGCGAATATATCTACAAGTTCGTTTCCGCGACCCCGTGGACGGCGGCCGATGCGAATGCCGCCGACCGCCTGTCGATCGGTGACAAATATCTCGACACGGGCACGCTCTATGTCGCGAAGCTGAATGCCGACGGCACTGGCCAGTGGCTGCCGCTGGTGTTCGGCACCGGTCCGCTGACCAGCGCCAACGCCACCTATCCGTTCGCCGACCAGTCCGACGTGCTGGTCAACACCCGCCTGGCGGCGGATCTGGTGGGCGCGACCAAGATGGACCGTCCGGAATGGACCGCGGTGAACCCGGCGAATGGCGAGATGTATTGCACGCTCACCAACAATTCGTCGCGTACCCCCGCCACTGTCGATGCCGCCAACCCGCGCGCCTATGTCGATCCGCGCACCGATGGCCGCTCGACCACCGGCAACGCCAACGGCCATGTCATCCGCTTCCGCGAAAATGGCGACACGACCGAGGCGACGGCGTTCACCTGGGACGTCTACGCCTTTGGCTCGGGCAGCGATCTCGACAAGGACAACATCAACCTGTCGGGCCTCGACGACACCAATGACTTCTCATCGCCGGACGGGCTGTGGTTCAGCCTGCCGTCGAACGTCGCGGGACAGGTCAATCCGGTAATGTGGCTGCAGACCGACGACGGTGCGTACACCGACGTCACCAACTGCATGATGCTCGCTGCCATTCCCGGCAAGGTCGGCGACGGTGGCACCAAGACGATCACCAACACCACGCCGGCTGGCACCAGCACGGCCACGACGCGCGTCGGCAAGGCGCCCGGCGCGACGCTGAAGCGCTTCCTGGTCGGTCCGAAGGAGTGCGAGATCACCGGCATCACCTCCACGCCGGACGGCAAGGCGCTGTTCGTCAACATCCAGCACCCGGGTGAGGGTGGCGGACCGGACAACATCACGTCGAGCTGGCCGGCCTCGCAGACCGGAACGCCGACGACGCCAAGCCGCCCGCGCTCGGCGACAATCGTGATCACCCGCACCGACGGCGGCCTGGTCGGGATCTGATTGGTCCAGCTCAGCTAACAATGGGTCCCTCTCCCTGGCGAGAGGGACCCTTTTTGTTGGGCGCGGCACCTGCCGGATCGTCATTCCGGACTTGATCCGGGATCCATCGTGCGGCGCACGCTGTGGCTGGTTGGCGCGCGCAGCACTCGCGGCTGGTTGGATCCCGGATCGAGTCCGGGATGACGATGGTGGTCCGGGGGAGGGCGTTGGTGCTGCTACCGATCCGTGCGGATCGCCCCGGCCTCACGTACAGCCGCCAGCGTCGGCCAGCCGTTGACGGCCATCAGCAGGTCCGCCTCCGCCAGAATGCACTTCAGGACATGGGCGCAGCCCTGCGCGCCGCCGAGCGCCAGGCCGTAGCTATAGGGGCGGCCGATGCCGACCATGTCAGCGCCGAGCGCGATCGACTTCACCACATCGGTGCCGGAGCGGATGCCGCTGTCGAAGAATAACGGCACGCGGCCGGCCACCGCCTCCGCCACCGCCGGCAGCATATCGATCGCCGCAATGCCGCCATTCGCCTGCCGCCCGCCATGGTTGGAGACGTAGATGCCGTCCGCGCCGCCGTCGATCGCGCGGCGCGCGTCTTCGGGGTGGCAGATGCCCTTGAGGACGATCGGCAGGCGGGTGATCGACTTAAGCCAGGGGAGGTCGTCCCAGGTCAGCACCTTGCCGAACGTGGCGCCCCAGGTGCCGATGGCGGTGCGAAGGTCCTCCTTGGGCGCCTTGCCGCCCAGCATGGCGCGGAAGCGGGGATCGGTGAAATAGTTCTGCAGCACGTGGCCGCGCAGCTGCGGAAAGTTGGACGGGTTGAGGTCGCGCGGGCGCCAGCCGGTGACCCAGGTGTCGAGCGTGACGATGATCGCCTTGTACCCCGCCTTTTCCGCGCGCGAGACGAGGCTTTCGGCCAGGTCCTTGTCGCGGGGTGTGTAGAGCTGGAAGAAAGCGGGCGTGTCGCCGCAGGCGGCGTGGACGTCCTCGAGCGGATCGTTGGAGAGGGTGGAGGCGGTGAGCGGGACGCCGGTGGCGGCGGAGCCCTGCGCGGCGGCGAGGTCGCCATGCTGGTCCTGTGTCATCATGCCGGTGACGCCGATCGGGGCCATGAACACCGGCGATGGCAGCGACAGACCGAAGATCGAGGTGGAAAGGTCGCGATGCGTGGTGTCGACCATCATCCGCGGCACCATGCCCCAATGGCGGAAGGCGCGGGCGTTCTCGTCCTGCGTGAACTCGTCGCCGCAGCCGCCCTGGACATAGGTGAGGACATGCGGCGGAAGCGCGGCCTGCGCACGCTTCTCCAGCGTCGCGAAATCGACGGGCAGGGTGGGGACGATGCCGGAAAGGCCAGCGCCGTAGATCTGGGTCTGGAGGTCGCCGTAATGCGGCATGGGGTTCGCTCTCCTGCTTTTGCTGGCAGTGTCGCGGGGGAGAGGCGTCCTGTCCACCGCCGACATCGATGGCTCAGACCCATCACTTCTTCCGTCCGCCCTGAGCTTGTCGAAGAGCGTGTCACAAGCGATGCCGCTCGTTGCACGTGCTTCGACAAGCTCAGCACGAACGGGGAAACTTGGTTCCTGCGCTCACCAACGGGTCGAGCTAGCCGATCAGGCGTTCGTAGAGCTTGATGTAATCGTCCGCCATCCGCTCCACGCTGAAGCGTTCCGCCACCCGCTTCCGGCAGGCGGAGCGGTCTATGTCGCCGATGCGGGCGATGGCTTCCACCGCTTCCTCCACCGTATCGACGAGGAAGCCGGTGACGCCGTGTTCGATCAGCTCGGGCAAGGAGCCGCGGTTAAAGGCGATCACCGGCGTGCCGCAGGCCATTGCCTCCACCACCGAAAGGCCGAAGGGTTCGTCAAAGCCGATGAGGTGGAGCAGCGCGCGGGCCTCGCCGAGCGCCCGGGTTCGCGTGTCGCCACCGACCACGCCGCGGAAGATCACGCGGTCATTGTCGATGTGCGGGGCCACGTCCCGTTCGTGATAGCCCTGGTCCTGCACCAGGCCGGCCATGATGAGGCGCTTGCCGGCCTGTTGCGCAGCGGCGATGGCCGCGTGTGGGCCTTTATCGGGGTGGATCCGGCCGAAGAAGAGCAGGTCGTCGCTGCCCTGCGCATCGAACGGGAAATCGCCCAGCGGAATGCCGTGATGGATCGTCGCGGCGTAGCTGAGCGATGGGTGGCGATCGGCGTCGCTGATCGAGACGTAATGCACGTGGTCGTCATAGCGCTGGTAGACCGGCACGATCCGCTCGGACGAGAAACCGTGGATCGTTGTCAGCATTGGTGTGTCGATCAGGCGTGACCAGGCGAGCGGCATGAAATCGGCCTGGTTGTGGATGAGGTCAAAGTCGCCCGCGCGCTCGATGCAATGCGCGATGTGCATCGCCTCCCACACCTTGGCGTCGAGATGCGGCGGCTCCGAATAGCCGCGCGGGGCGACGCCCTCCAGCTTGCCGGCGGTGTGCGAGTTCTGGGTGGCGAAGAGCGTGACGTCGACACCGCGCGCGACCAGGGCCTCGGTCAGCAGGCTCGTCACCAATTCCCACGGGCCATAGCCGGTCGGCGGCGTCGGCCAGGAAATCGACGACAGCATGGCGATGCGCATCAGGCGAGTAGCTCCACGACATAGGCCTCATCGGCATCGATCGTGCCGTCGAACATGTCTCGCGTTCCGGTCGCGACGATGATCCGGCCGGGGCGAGTGGCGTCAGGCAGCGTAACCTCGCGCGGCTCGCTGCCGAGATTGAGGACGACGAGCAGCCGCTCGTCGCCGTGCTGGCGCTCGTAGGCGAGGATATCGGGGGCGGCCTCGCGCAGCGTCATGCGGCCCAACGAGAGGGCGGGGATGGCGCGGCGCGCGGCGAGAAGGCGGCGGTAGAGCCGCAGCATCGAGGCCGGGTCTTCCTCCTGCGCGGCGACGTTGCGGGTGCGCCAATCGGGGTGAAGCGGCAACCACGGTTCGACGGTGGAGAAGCCGGCATTGGAGGACGCATCCCACGCCATTGGCGTGCGCGACCGATCACGGCCGAGGCCCATGCCGGGCTGACGCAGATCCTGCGGATCGCGGATGCGGTGGGGCGGGATGTCGACGGTGCCGATGCCGATCTCGTCGCCCTGGTAGAGCGTCGGCGTGCCGCGCAGGGTGAGGAGCAACATGGCGGCGACGCGGGCTTGGCGCTCGCCAATGCGCGCGGCGATGCGCGCGGCGTCATGGCTGCCGATCACCCAGTTCGGCCAGCCGTGGACGGGAATGGCGGCATCATAGCCGGCGATCAGCGCGGCGAGCGTGTCGCGATCCCATTGATTCTCGATCAGTTCGAAGTTGAAGGGGAGGTGGACGCCGGGCTCCGCCTCCGTCCCGTACCAGCGCATCAGGCGATCGCGGGGTAGGAAGATCTCGCCGACCAGTGCGGTGTCGCCATAGCTGTCGGCAAGCTGGCGAAACTGCCGCGTGAAGGCATGCGCCTCGGGCTGGTCGGTGGAATGGTGCTGGAGGACCCGGAGCTTTTCGGCGAGCCCCTCGCGCCAGTCAGGGTTGGCCGGGTTGTCGGGCAGCCCCTCGGCCTTCACGATGTGCCAGAGGACGTCGATGCGAAAGCCATCCACGCCGCGGTCCAACCAGAAGCGCATTACGTCGGTCATCACCTGCGCCACGGCGGGGTTGCGCCAGTTGAGGTCGGCCTGTTCCTTCAGGAAGGTGTGGAGATAATATTGGCCGGTCACCGGATCGAGCTCCCACGCCGGGCCGCCCATGTCGCTGATCCAGTTGTTGGGCGGGCCGCCGCCGGGCGCGGGATCGCGCCAGATGTACCAATCGCGCCTCGGATTGTCGCGCGATGAGCGGCTTTCCACAAACCACGGGTGCTGCGTGGAGGAATGGTTGGGGACGAAATCGAGCAGCAGCCTGAGGCCGCGGGCGTGGACCGCGGCGAGCAGGCGATCAAAGGCAGCGAGATCGCCGAACATCGGCTCGACCCCGGTGTAATCGGCGACGTCATAGCCGAAATCGGCCATCGGGGAGGGGAAGATCGGAGAGAGCCAGATGGCGTCCACGCCGAGGGTGGCGACATGGTCCAGGCGGGCAGCGATGCCGGCGAGATCGCCGATGCCGTCGCCGTTCGAGTCCGCGAAGGACCGCGGATAGATCTGATAGATGACGCCGCGCTTCCACCAGGGTGCGGCGAGGGTGGCCTCGCTCATGAGGATCGTAACGCCGGGGGAATGATTGGGTTCACTTGATGGCGTGAGTGTCACCTTGGCGTTACACATCTACCTTCCTCATCCCGGACTGGATCCGGGATGACGGCGGGTTCGTGCATGTCCGAGGCGCATACCCTCTTTCCGTTCGTGCTGAGCCTGTCGAACCACGGGCAATGAGCGTGACGGCTGGTAACACGCCCTTCGACAAGCCCAGGGCGAACGGGAGTAGGATTGGACATGCCCTCCGCAGCCTCTCTCGCGAGCGGGAGGGACGTTTAGGGCGCTCCTATTTCCGTCCGTGCCGAGCGTAGTTGAAGCAGGTGCCGTAAGGCGGAGCGCTTGTGGCTGTCCCTCGACTTCGCTCGGGACGAACGGAGAAGGGTGCGGAGCTCGGCCCGACACTCCGACAAACAAAAAAGGCCGGGGTTGCCCCCGGCCTTTTCCGTTACGCAAACTAAGACTTGTCGATCAGGCCGAGGCGACTTCCGCCACGTCGATCTTGATGCCCGCACCCATGGTGCTGGAGATCGCGACCTTGCGGACGTACTTGCCCTTGGCGCCGGCCGGCTTGGCCTTGACCACCGCATCGACCAGCGCGTCGAAGTTCGCGCGCAGGTCTTCGGCCGGGAAGCTCGCCTTGCCGATGCCGGAGTGGATGATACCGGCCTTTTCGACGCGATATTCGACCTGACCGCCCTTGGCAGCCTTCACCGCCTCGGCGACGTTCATCGTCACGGTGCCGAGCTTCGGGTTCGGCATCAGGCCCTTGGGACCCAGCACCTTACCGAGACGGCCGACGATGCCCATCATATCCGGGGTCGCGATGCAGCGATCGAAGTCGATCTTGCCGCCCTGGATGGTTTCCATCAGGTCTTCCGCACCGACGACGTCGGCACCGGCAGCAAGCGCCTCTTCGGCCTTCGCGCCGCGGGCGAACACGCCAACGCGCACGGTCTTGCCGGTGCCCTTGGGCAGCGTGACGACACCGCGGACCATCTGGTCAGCGTGACGCGGATCAACGCCGAGGTTCAGCGCGACTTCGATCGTCTCGTCGAACTTGGAGGTCGCACCCGACTTGGCGAGCTGGATCGCCTCGTCAACGCCGTGCAGCTTCTCGCGGTCGACCGTGATCGCCTTCTGCTTCTTCGTGAGCTTCGCCATGTTCTTAGCCCTCCACAACCTGGAGGCCCATCGCGCGAGCGGAGCCTTCGATGATCTTCGTTGCTGCGTCGATATCGTTCGCGTTCAGGTCCTTCATTTTGGCCTGAGCGATTTCCGCGAGCTGCGAGCGCTTGATGGTTCCCGCGCTGGTCTTGCCCGGCTCCTTCGAGCCCGACTTCAGGTTCAGCGCCTTCTTGATGAGGAAGGTCGCCGGCGGCGTCTTCGTCTCGAAGCTGAACGAGCGGTCGGCGTAAACGGTGATGACGGTGGGGAGGGGCGAGCCCTTTTCCATGTCAGCCGTCTGCGCGTTGAACGCCTTGCAGAATTCCATGATGTTCACGCCGCGCTGACCCAGCGCCGGGCCGATCGGCGGCGACGGGTTTGCAGCGCCGGCAGGCACCTGCAGCTTGATATAGCCTGTGATTTTCTTCGCCATGTCACTCTCTTTAAGTTTAGCGGTCGTCGCGGGCGCGTTGCCGCACCCTCCCGCAAGCGTTCCAGTGATACCGGAAGCGGGCGCGCATAGCGGATGCGGAGCGGGAAAGCTAGGGGCTTGTTGGGTTCACGCGAAGACGCGGCGGCGGCAAGGGCTTTTGGCGCGCCATTCTCCCGTTCGCGCGGAGCTTGTCGAAGTGCGTGTCGCAGGCGTTGGGGCTGCATGGCACGTCCTTCGACAGGCTCAGGACGAACGGGGACTAGGGGGCAGCCGATGAGGCTTACGTCATCGCCATAAGGCTGGCGTTGCCGCCGGCCGCGGTGGTGTTGATCGAGGTGGAAACCTCCTCGACCAGCCATTCGAGACGGTAATCGCCGGCCTGGGTGAGGACGATCGGGCCATCCAGCGCGGCGATCCGCTGTTGCAGGTCGCGGACGCGCGCGGCATCGCCCTCGATCAGGGCGCCGGCATAGGGGCCCTCGCTCGCCCAGTTGGCACTCCAATGGACGCGGGCGGCGACCGGCGCCGGCAAATCGGTGCGCAGCGCGGCGTCCACCACCAGATCGTTGCCCGTCGCGAGGCCGGCGGTGAGCTGCGCCATCA
This sequence comes from Sphingomonas sp. CCH5-D11, assembly GCF_001557395.1. Taxonomy (NCBI): domain Bacteria; kingdom Pseudomonadati; phylum Pseudomonadota; class Alphaproteobacteria; order Sphingomonadales; family Sphingomonadaceae; genus Sphingomonas; species Sphingomonas sp. CCH5-D11. The sequence continues at coordinate 19,746 of NZ_LSKH01000255.1, forward strand.
GCCCCTCGCGCGTTTCCGGCAGCAGCAGGATGCGGCCGCGCGGGTGGAGGGCGTAGAGGTTGCGCTCACCAACCGGGCCGTCGAGTTCGGTTTCGAGACCGAGCGGAGAGGCGGCGGCGATATCCCGAACGCGCGCGGCAGTGGCTTCATCCCCGCCGTTCCCGAGCCAGAGCGCAAGATCACGGGCGGCGGCATCGGCAGTGATCGAGGTGCCTGCGGGCGCCTCGATCGCGCCGCGCACCAGACGGCCGAGATAGAGCGGACCGCCCGCCTTTGGGCCGGTGCCCGACAGCCCGCGCCCGCCGAACGGCTGCACGCCGACGACCGCGCCGATGATATTGCGGTTGATGTAAAGATTGCCCGCCTTCACCCGCGCGGTGACATGGGCGATCGTCTCGTCCAGCCGGGTGTGGAGGCCGAAGGTGAGCCCGTAGCCGGTGGCGTTGATCCGGTCGATCAGCGCGTCCAGCCCGCTGCGCTTGTAGCGGATCACGTGAAGGACGGGGCCGAACACCTCGCGCTCAAGCTCGGCGATATCGGACAGCTCGATGATGGTCGGCGCGACGAACGTGCCCTGGGCGGTCTCATCGGAGAGCGCGAGCGAGTCCACCTTGTGGCCACGATCACGCATCGCGGCGATGTGGCGGGTGATGTTCTCCTGCGCCTCGGCGGTGATGACGGGACCGATGTCGACCGCCAGCCGATCGGTGCGGCCGATGCGCAGCTCCTGCAGCGCACCGCGCAGCATGGTGAGGATGCGGTCGGCGACTTCCTCCTGGATGCAAAGAACCCGCAATGCCGAGCAGCGCTGACCGGCGCTGTCGAACGCCGAGGCGATGACATCCGCCACCACCTGTTCGGCGAGTGCGGAGCTGTCGACGATCATCGCATTCTGGCCGCCGGTTTCCGCGATCAGCGGGATGGGCGTGCCCTCGGGCGAGAGGCGGGTGGCGAGTTCGCGCTGGATGAGGCGGGCGACCTCCGTTGAGCCGGTGAACATCACCGCCGCCGTCTCGGGCGCCGCCACCAGCGCCGCGCCGATCGACCCGTCACCGGGGACGAGTTGAAGCACATCGGAGGGGACGCCCGCCTCGTGCAGGATGGCGACGCCCTGCGCGGCGATCAGCGGGGTTTCCTCGGCGGGCTTGGCCAGCACGGTATTGCCGGCGACCAGCGCGGCGGCGGCCTGGCCGGTGAAGATCGCCAGCGGGAAGTTCCACGGGCTGATGCACGTCACCGCGCCGAGCGGCCGGTGCGCGGGGCCAAAGCTGCGGCGGGCCTGATCGGCGTAATAGCGCAGAAAGTCGATCGCCTCGCGCACTTCGCCGATGGCGTTGGGGACGGACTTGCCGGCCTCGCGCACGGTGAGGCCGATTAGCTCGGCCATGCGGGCCTGCATCGCGTCCGCCGCCCGGTCGAGCATCGCGGCGCGCTCGGCCGCAGGAACGGCGGCCCAGGCGGGAGCGGCGGCGGCGGCCGTGCGCGCGGCGGCGCTGGCCCGCTCGGGCGTTACCTCGACCACCGTGCCGACG